>DIVU01000059.1:12897-15010 GCA_002423365.1 Desulfuromonadaceae bacterium UBA6124
AGGGCGCTCTCCACCTCGAAGGGGCCGACCATGTGTCCGGCGGTCTTGATGATGTCGTCGGCGCGGCCGACGAACCAGAAATAGCCGTCAGGGTCGCGCAGCGCCAGGTCGCCGCTGAGGTACCATCCGTCGATAAAGCACTTCCGGTAACGTTCGTCGTCGTGCAGATAGGCGCGGAACATGGACGGCCAGCCCGGTTTCAGCGCAAGCTCGCCTTCCACCTCCGGTTCCACAATTACTTCGACCCGCTCATCGGCGACCCGCCGGACGATGGCGGCCTCGATGCCCGGCAGGGGCCGGCCCATGGAGCCGGGGCGGATTTCCTGCGAGGCGTAGTTGGCGATCATGATGCCGCCGGTTTCCGTCTGCCACCAGTTGTCGTGAATCGGCAGGCCGAGAACTTTCTCGCCCCACAGCACCGCTTCCGGGTTGAGCGGTTCGCCGACGCTGTGCACCAGCCGCAGCCGCGAGAGATCGAAGCGCCGGGAAAGCTCCTCGGGGGCGCGCATCAGCATGCGGATCGCCGTCGGCGCCGTGTACCAGACCGTCACCCGCTGCTCTTCGAGAATCCGGTACCAGCGCTCGGCGTCGAAATCGGCTTCGTCGATGATGCTGGTAACGCCGTGGGTCAGGGGAGCAATGATGCCGTAGGAGGTACCGGTGACCCAGCCGGGATCGGCGGTGCACCAGAAGATGTCGTCCGGATGCAGGTCAAGCACGTACTTGCCGGTGAGATAATGGGTGAGTACGGCGTTGTGAACATGCACCGCCCCCTTCGGCATGCCTGTGGTGCCGCTGGTGAAGTGGAGGATCGCCATGTCCTCGGGGGCGGTGGGAGGGATGACGAAGTCGGCGGAGGCTTCGGCCATCAGCTTCGGCAGGGAAAGGACGCGGTCGTCGAGATGTTCCGTTACGTCGGTCAAGAGCACGAATTGGAGTTGCGGCAGGTGTTCCAGCAGTTTGGCCACCTTTTTCGCGTATTGGCGCTCGGTGGTGACCAGCACCCGCGCGTCTCCCCGCGCCAGGCGCTGGCTGATCGGCTCCGGGCCGAAAGCCGAAAAGAGCGGGCAGAAGACATTGCGGTTTTTCATGGTGCCGAGGGCGGCGACATAGAGTTCGGGAATGCGTCCGGCCAGACAGAATACCCGCTCCCCCGCCGCCAATCCCAGAGTGGCTAAGAGGTTGGCGAAGCGGTTGCTTTCCGCCCGCAATGCGTCGTAAGTGAGATCGACGGTCGCACCATTTTTCCCGAGCCAGCGTAGGGCGACCCGCTCGCGCAGCGCCCCGGCGGCGTGACGATCCACCGCTTCATGGGCGATATTCAGTCCCCGGCTATCCGGAAGGCCGTTCAGTTCCGTCCGCACAGCTTCCCAGGAGAATGTCGCGCGGCACACTTCGTAGTCGAGCAGGTTGGGGGGGATAACCATGCGAGACGGGTCTTTTTTGATGGGTGTGAACTCCATAGGTATGTTCTCCGGGGCCTTCAGCCCTCCCGCAGTCCGATCCCGCCGGTGGCGGTTGGCTCATTTTTGTTGACTGTTAAGTTATTATAACGTGCGTGACCGAGTCTGTAGGAAGTCCGGCAAAAAAGACGTTGGCAAAATGGAGGTAGGGCCGCTTTTCATGGTCGATCGGCGGAGCTGCGGGGAGAAATAGCTTTAATTCAAAAGCGGCGGCATGTATGATGTTGATTCGTTTCAGTACCTATTAAACCAAGTCATTCGTGGGCTGCGCGAGAGTCCGGCTGGCACCTCGAATGGCGTGTAGCGTTTGGTGATAAAATTTTTTGGCATTTTACATCCAGTTTGTGGAGGAATCTCATGTCCGTTAACAAAGTCATCCTCGTCGGCAACCTCGGCAAGGATCCCGAGCTTCGCTATACCCCCTCCGGGGCCGCCGTCGCGACCTTTTCCCTGGCCACGTCCGAGCGCTACAAGGACCGTGACGGCCAGCAGCAGGAAAAGACGGAGTGGCACAACATCGTCGCCTGGCGGCAACTGGCTGAGATCTGCGGAAAATATCTGCACAAGGGCAAGCAGGTCTATATCGAGGGGCGCATCCAGACCCGCTCCTACGATGACAAAGATGGCAACAAGCGCTACATCACCGAAAT
>DIVU01000148.1 GCA_002423365.1 Desulfuromonadaceae bacterium UBA6124
GAGAAAAAGCTCAGCACCCCGGCGGAAAAGGCGATCCAGTAGGTCAGGTCGGCAGCGTTACCCATAAGGTCTTATCCCTTCGCCAGAAAGCTGAGGTAGTCGACGGTCGAAGAATCGTCCCATTCCCGGGCGCCAAGGATGTGATTGAGAATGACGCCGTCCTTGCCGATGATAAAGGTTTCGGGAAAGCGGAAGACGCCGTAGCGGTTCTGCGCTTTGGCCCCAAGATCGAGAAGGATGGGGAACGTATAGGATTTTCCTTGGAGAAAGGACGGAACCGTGTGTTCACCATCGGGCTCGACGTTGACCGCGAGCATGACGAAATCAAGCCCCGCCATCTTGTCGTTGAGGCGCTGCATAGCCGGCATCTCAGCCCGGCAGGGAGGACACCAGGTCGCCCAGAAGTTAAGCATGACCACCTTCCCCCGGAACTGTTCAAGGGTCACGGCCTTGCCGTTCAGATCGAGAAGCTGGATATCGGGCGCCAGAGCGCCGACCTTGACCCCGGCCGAAGGCGGGACTTCGGGGCGCGAAACACCGGCGAAAGCGGGCACGGCGGAGCAGAGCAGAAGAGCGAAAAGGTTGACCAAAAGGGATGAACGCATGAATGGTCCTTTCATATGAAAAATTCGATGTTTGAAATTTGTACTATTGGATACGAAAAAAGTCAAGATTCGCCCGCACCCGGCTTCACTGCCGGGCCGTCCGAGGCCTTGGCCCAGAGCGCTTCGACGGCGTCCATCTGCTCCTCACTAAAGCCGAAATAATGGGCGAGTTCGTGGATGATCGTCTCGCGCACGATCTTGCCGATAGACTCGCCGGTTTCGTCCCGGTAATTTTCCACCGCCCCCTGATAGATGGTGATGACGTCGGGCAACCCGGTGTAGTCGTGGGTTCGTTCATCCAGCGGCACCCCCCGATAGTAGCCGAGCAGGTCGCGGGGGTCGTCGAAACCGACCTCCGCCAGGGTCTCGGTATCGGCCCAGGTCTCGACCTGAAAGGAGAGATTACGCACTTCGGCGAGAAACTCCCCGGGGATTTTGGCGACCATGCGCGTCACCAGATGTTCGAAGGTGCGCCGATTCACGTCCCGAAACCCTGATTTCGGGCAACGCGGAAGACCGAAGTGAAGTGCGCGACCTCCGTCCCCTGCTCGTCGAAAAGCCCGGCATCACCATAAAAAGTGCGCCCTTCCGGGCCGCGTACCTCGGCCCGGGCCGTCACCCGCCCCTCCTTGACCGGCGCCAGAAAACGCGTCGTCAGTTCGGTGGTGGCGAAAATCGTCCCCGGCGGCAGCAGGGATTTGATGGCCATGGCAACCGCCGTATCGGCCAGGGTGGTCAAGGCCCCGCCGTGCATGAAGCCGCCCCCCATGGCCAGTTTTACCCGAAAATCCAACGTCAGTACCGCCCGGCCAGCTTCCGCCTCGACAATGCGCAACCCCACCAGATCTTCGAAGGGTGCGGTATCGATCCAGCCGTCCAGAGCAAACTGCCGCTCCAGCGGCCGCCGCGACTCCTCCCCATCCACCAGCAAACGCGACATAAAATATCCTCTCACAACGTCGATTTAAAGCCCCTTCAGCCTTCAGTCTTCAGCCTGCTACAACTCCACATAATACCCGCGCCCGCCCCGCACCACCAGAAAGCGCAGCGGCTGTCGTCCATACAAGCGTTCCATCAGGCGAGTGAACTCATCGACCGAGGAGAGCCTCACCCCGGCCACCTCGGTCACGAAATCACCGGAACGAATACCGATCTCTTCCGCCTTGCTCCCGGTACTCACCGATTGCACGCGCAGTCCCTGGCGGCTGTCGGCCAGACGCAGGCCAAAAACGCGCTCGGCGTAATCGACGGCATAGCCTGCGGGGATCTCGGCCAGGTTCAAAGTCAGCGTCAGAGGCTCCGCACCGCGCAACACCCCCAGGAGGAGAGGATCACCGGGGGTATAGGTGCGCAGCAGGGAGAGGTATTCATCGGTTGAGCCGATGGCATCATCGTCGATCGTGAGTAGCACATCGGCAATCCGTACACCGGCCTTTTCCGCCGGAGACCCGGGCTCGACCCCGTGGACCAGCACTCCGCCGGCCCCGAGGCTGTTGCTGAAGGCCTGCCCCACTTCACCGGGAAGGATGCCGGTAAAGGCCGGCCGCACCCGGCCGAACTCGATGAGGTCGTCGAGCACCCGTTTGGCCGTGTCGATGGGGATGGAAAAGCCGATCCCCTGGGCCTGCTGGAGGATCGCCGTGTTGATGCCGATCAACTCGCCGTTGATGTTGATCAGCGGCCCCCCCGAGTTACCGGGATTAATCAGCGCATCCGTCTGGATAAAAAGACCGAATTCGTTATTTTCGCTGGACATGCGGCGGCGGGTCGAGCTGACGACGCCGGTGGTGATGGAATGGCCGAGGCCCAGGGGATTGCCGATGGCGATGACCGTCTCCCCCACCAGGAGATCGTCGGAGCGGGCCGGCTTCAGCGCGGGAAAGGGTCCGGCGCCGAGAATGCGCAGTACCGCCAGATCGAGCTGGTGATCCATGCCCACCAGTTCCGCTTCCAATTCCCGTCCGCCGGTGGTCAGGGCCACGAAAATTTTCGAGGCCTTTTCGATGACATGGGCGTTGGTCAGAACCAGCCCTTGCCCGTCGACGATGACGCCGGTGCCGAGGGACTGGGTTTTATAGCTGCGCGGCGGCGCCAGCTCCCGAAAAAACTGCTCGAACAAGGGATCGGAAAAGCCGAAAAAGGGGTTACCACCGCGCCGCACCACCCGCTCGGTACGGATGTTGACCACGGCCGGACCGACCTTTTCCACCGCCGCGACCACCGGGGTGCGCCGCTCCACGGCGACGGCATTGCCGCTCCAGAGAAGACCCAACAAAAGAACAATCAAGCCGCAGCCGATGTGTCTCGGAATCATTGAAGGACTCCAGGCTCAGGGTTTACGGATATCGTACTTTTCCATGCGGTACAGCAGGGTATGGCGGGGAATCCGCAGAAAGGCGGCGGCGCGGGTCTGGTTCCAGTCGTTGCGCCGCAGGGCTTCGAGCACCGCCTCTTTTTCCAGCTCCTCCAGGGGGTAGCCCTCCTCGGGGAGATTCAGAACCCCCGCGACGGGAACGGAGACCGACGGCCGCGGGCGGCGGATCTTCGGCGGCAGATCGTCCAGTTCGATACCTGCACCCCGGCGCAGAATCAACATGCGCTCGACGGCATTCTCCAACTCTCGCACATTGCCCGGCCAGTCGTAGTCGGCCAGCGCCTCCAGGGCCGCTTCGGAGCAGACGACGGGCGGATTTTTCCCGTGTTTGTCGAGAAAATGCCGGACCAGCAGGGGGATATCGTCACGGCGTTCGCGCAGCGGTGGCAGATGCAAAGGGATGACCGCCAGCCGGTAGTAGAGATCCTCGCGGAAGGCCCCCTCCCCTAAGGCCGCTTCAAGATCACGGTTGGTCGCCGCCACCAGGCGGACGTCGATTCTGCGCGCCGTCCCCCCGACCGGTTCGATCTCCCGCTCCTGCAAGGCACGCAGCAGCTTGGGCTGCAAGTCCAGGGGAAGATCTCCCACCTCATCGAGGAAGAGAGTCCCCCCCTCGGCCTGCTCGAACTTCCCCTTGCGCTCTTTGATCGCGCCGGTGAAGGCGCCGCGCGCATGGCCGAAAAGCTCGCTTTCGAGCAGATNNTCGCCGCGCAGTTCACCGCCACAAAGGGCCCGCCCTGCCGCTCGCTCCCCGAATGGATGGCGCGGGCGACCAACTCCTTGCCGGTGCCGCTTTCGCCGCCGATAAGGACCGTCGCCTCGCTCGCCGCCACCTTGCGCACCAGCGCGAAGACTTCGCGCATGCTCTCGGACATCCCCACCAGCCTGGAAAAATCGGCCTTATCCGTCAACTCCTCGCGCAGCTTCCGGTTTTCCTCGCGCAGCCCGTCGTAGGCCAGGGCCTTGCCGACGGTCAGGGTCAGCTCATCGCGGCTGAAAGGCTTGGTCAGGTAATCGTAGGCCCCCAGCTTCATCGCCTCGACCGCCTTCTCCACCGTACCATAGGCGGTGATGACGATGACCAGTGCCGCCGGCGACTGCCCCTTGATCCCCTTGAGCACCTCGTAGCCCGAAAGCCCCGGCATCTGGATATCGGTGATGACCAGGGCGGGATTTTCCTGGCCGAAGAGGCGCAACCCCTCGGCGCCGTCGACGGCGGTAATCACCCGGTAGCCCGCCTCGTGCAGGGTGAACTCGGTGACCCGGCGCAGGGATTGATCGTCGTCGATAAGAAGGATGGTGGGACGCGGCACGAAAGGCTCCTACGAATGAGTCGGTTGGGGCAGATGCAGGGTAAAGGTGGTTCCCGCGCCCGGGGAGCTGGTGACCTCGATCCGTCCGCCGTGCCCCTGAACGATACGGTGGGTGATGGCCAGACCGAGGCCGGTTCCTTCGGAACGGG
>DIVU01000072.1 GCA_002423365.1 Desulfuromonadaceae bacterium UBA6124
GAGACGTCACGGAATGCCTGATTGGCGAGAACGGTGAGAGCTTCGGGATCGACCTTGACGACATCCTTCCCCTCGAACTTGACAACGGACACATACTTTTCCGATCCGGGGATCTTGTAGTATTTGGTTTCGTCCTTGGCCAGCGGGAAGGGATCCTGGTACTTGAACTCCGGCATGGTTTTCTCTCCTTTTCGGTATTGAATGGCGGCGAACCCACTTTCGCCGCGCCCGTAAACAATCGATCCGAAACTATATAGAAGTCCTGCTAATTTGTCGACACTAAGATGAGTTTTGTTCCCCTTGTGGGGAATTTCCTATGGATTTTGCCGCCCCGCGGGTGTAGTTAAACCTTTCCGCTTATTGCCAGGTCGCTTCGCACGGCGACCGGTTCGACAGGAGGAATCGCATGCAGAAACTGCTGAAGCAGATATTGACCTCAAGGGTTTATGAAGCCGCGGTGGAAACGCCTCTCGACGAGGCACCGGTCCTCTCGGCCCAGTTCAATAACCGCATCCTGCTCAAACGGGAAGATTTGCAAACGGTCTTTTCCTTCAAGTTGCGCGGCGCCTACAACCGCATCGCCCATCTTTCCGAGGAGGACCGCCGTCGTGGGGTAATCGCCGCCTCGGCCGGCAATCATGCCCAGGGCGTGGCTTTTTCCGCTCGGAAACTCGGCATCCGCGCGGTCATCGTCATGCCCCGCACGACTCCGCTGATCAAGGTGGATGCGGTACGTCGCCTGGGCGGCGAGGTCATTCTCCATGGCGACAGCTACTCGGAAGCGCAGGATTACTGCGATCGACTAATCGATGAAACGGGCATGGTCTTTATCCATCCCTTTGACGATGAACTGGTCATTGCCGGCCAGGGGACGGTGGCGGCCGAACTTCTTCGCCAGAGCACCGGGCGCATGGACGCGGTTTTCGTGCCGGTTGGCGGCGGTGGGCTCATTGCCGGCATCGGCGGGTATCTTAAGGCGCTGTGCCCCGAGGTCAAGGTGATCGGCGTCGAGCCCGAGGATAGTGATGCCATGTACCGCTCCTTGCAGGCCGGTCGGCGGGTGCGCCTCGATTCGGTGGGGATTTTCGCCGACGGCGTGGCGGTACGGGAGGTCGGCAAGCTGACCTTCGATTACTGCCGGCGTTGCGTCGATGAAATCGTGCGTGTCGATACGGACGAGCTCTGCGGCGCCATTAAGAGTATTTATCAGAGTACCCGTTCCATTGTCGAGCCGGCCGGAGCCCTGGGGATGGCGGGGCTGAAGAAGTATATCCGCGAGCGCAAGGTGACCGGACAGACCCTGATCACCATCAATTCCGGGGCGAACATGAATTTCGAGCGGCTGCGTTATGTCGCCGAGCGCACGCAGATTGGTGAAAAACAAGAGGCGCTTTTTGCCGTCACCATTCCCGAAGAACCCGGCGCCCTCAAGCGTTTCTGTGGCGAAATCGGCGAGGAGCGCAATATCACCGAGTTCAACTATCGCCTTTCCGGCCGGGATCGGGCGCATATCTTCGTCGGCCTGTCGATTCGGGACGAGCAG
This sequence comes from Desulfuromonadaceae bacterium UBA6124, assembly GCA_002423365.1. Classification (GTDB taxonomy): domain Bacteria; phylum Desulfobacterota; class Desulfuromonadia; order Desulfuromonadales; family Trichloromonadaceae; genus Trichloromonas. The sequence goes on from DIVU01000072.1 coordinate 1,544, forward strand.
GAGCGCGCCGACTTCAGCCGCCAACTCGAAAGCAAAGGCTTCGTCAATCTCGATCTCACCGACAACGACCTCGCCAAGACCCATGTGCGGTACATGGTTGGCGGCAAATCGGCCGAAGTCGGGCGCGAAGTGCTTTATCGTTTCTGGTTTCCCGAGCGCCCGGGCGCCCTGACCCGCTTCCTTGCTTCCATGGGGGAGAATTGGAATATTTCCCTTTTCCACTACCGTATGCAGGGGGGAGATTACGGTCGGGTGCTGATCGGGCTGGAGATCCCGAAGGGGGAAGAGGGGGCGTTTCGCTCCTTTTTACAGGAGCTTGGCTACCGCTATAGCGAGGAGAGCGACAACGCGGCCTATCGCCTTTTTCTCTGAAAAGCTTGTATACTTTAGGGGTTTCTACGGATTGACAAGGTGAAGGTTCCACGAGAGAATAGGCCCGTTTTTAAGCATGGGGCGGCCGGCCGTCGATGGGGTACGTCGCTGCCATTGCTATGATTATGAGCCGATTTTATTCGGAGGTTTATGCGCCCGACGGTTTTGGTCATCGATGACGACCGCGTGACCCGTGAAATTCTCTCCGACCTGCTGCGGGCTGCCGGGCTGCATGTGGTTCTAGCGGCCGGGGGGGAGGAGGGTTGCCGCCTTGCCTGTGAAAATCCTCCCGACGTGGTGCTCGTCGATCTTTTCATGCCCGGCTGGGGTGGCTTGGAGGTCTGCCGCTTTTTGCGCTCGCAACCGGCGTTGAAACAGATCCCGATCCTGCTCATGACCGCGCACACCGATCGGGAAGGTCTGGTCAACCCTTTTCGTGTCGGTGCCGACGACTACATCGCCAAACCCTTCGATTTCGACGAACTTCTCGCCCGCGTTCAGGGCAATCTCCTGAAAAAACAGGCCATCGACAGCCGCGACAACAAGGCCCGTCATTACGATGCGCTGCTGAAGATTTCCGAAACCCTCAGTGAGAATGGCGATGCCGCTGCCGCTCTCAAGGAGATCGTCCGGCAGATTTCCTCCCATCTGGAGTCGGTGGACCGGTGTTCCATCGCCCTGGTGCGGGAGTCTGAGGGCTGCGGTTATGTTATGGCGACGACTGCGGACATCCAGCGCCCGACCTTTCGCATCGACTTGAAGAACTACCCGGAGATTCGCCAGGTCATGGCCACCGGTCGGCCGCTGCTGATCGAAAACCTGATGGAAAATCCCCTCATCGCCGAAATCCTGCCCGCCTTCGAAGGGCGGGATATCAGTGCCATTTTGGTCTTTCCGGTGGTCGATGCCCGGCGCGTTATCGGCGCCATGATCATCCGTATCGCCCGTCCCGGTGAAGGAGTGGCTCGGGATGAGGTCGATTTTTGCCGACTGGTTTCCAGCGTTGTGGTCACGGCGCTCAAGACCAGCGACTTCTTCCAGTTGGTCTGGGAAGAGGCGGAGGTATTGCGCGTTGCCAAAGAGCGCCTGGAAGGGGATCTGCGCATCAAACAGGCGTACGAAGAGCTGTTCGAGAATGCCTCGGAAGGGCTGATCGCTTTTTCCGCTGCCGGCGATATCGCTTATGCCAATCGCTGTCTGGTCGACATGGTAGGGGCGCTGCCTTCCAGCTTGGGCGGGGTTACGCTGGCGGAACTTTTCGGTGCCGAAGTGCAGGAGCGGTTTCTTACCTACCGTGTCGCCAACGATGATTCGGCCGGGGTGGACGGGCGCTTCGACATCGGTTTCGTCCCCAGGGTTGGCGAACCGCGTACTTTTTCCGTGAGTATTGGCGGCCGTCCGGTACTCAACGGCCTGCGCGTCGCGGCGCTGCGCGACGTCACCGACAAGCGCCGCATCGAAGAGGATCTGCTGCGGGTCAAGCAACTGCTCGAAGAGACCAATGCCGCCTTGATCAAGGCCGACCAGGCCCGCACCGAGTTTCTCGACACCGCCGTCCATGAATTACGTACCCCGGTCACCATCGTCAGCGGCTATTGTTCTCTGCTGGCCGAAACCGATCAGGCGCAGCTTTCGGACGAGCAGCGGGTTTACGTGGAGGAAGCGGTCGCGGCGGCGGATCGGCTGGCCGATCTGATCAATAACCTGCTCGATCTTTCCCGTCTTGAGTCGGGAAGCATGCCGCTGGTGGTGGAACGTTGCGATCTGGTCGCGACCCTCCACGATTTTCTGCACGATCATCAGCCTTTGCTGGAGAAGAGCCAGCTGACCCTGAACATCACCTTGCCTGAAAGCGCCGTAGCCCTCTACGACGAGGAACGCGTTTACCGGGTGCTGGTTAATCTTTTCGGCAATGCCGTTAAATTTACGCCGCTCGGCGGCAATATCCACCTTTTTCTCGAAGAGACCGTCGATGCCGTGCGGTTTTCCATCGAGGATACGGGCAAGGGGATTCCCGAGGAAGCTCTGCCCCGTCTCTTCGAACAGTTCTATCAGGTCGACCGGGGCGATTCCCGCCAGGGGAGCGGCCTGGGTCTTTATATCTGCAAAAAAATAATTGAATCCCACCATGGCGAAATCTGGGTAGAAAGCCGGCCCGGAAAAGGGAGCCGCTTTTCCTTTACCTTGCCCAAGCCCGGACCTCTCCAATAGAAAATCCTCTCAGCGGTCCGTGAATTTTTCTTGCGACAAGCCGCGTCGAAATAGTTGACAGTTTCAATCAGGTATGTTATCGGTGGATCAAAACCGCTGATAATGCAAGAGAGGAGATATCCTGGTGTTTTCCGCCCTGAAAGAAGATTTCAAAGTCGTTTTCGAACGCGATCCGGCCGTGCGCAGCAAGTTGGAAATCTGCTTCTGCTACCCCGGTTTCCATGCCCTGCTCATGCACCGCGCGGCCCATGCTTTATGGCGGCGAAAGTTCTATTTTCTCGGCCGGCTGATTTCCCACATCAGCCGCTTTCTGACCGGCATCGAGATTCATCCCGGCGCGAAAATCGGCAAGGGCTTCTTCATCGATCACGGCATGGGGGTGGTCATCGGCGAAACAGCGGAGATCGGCGACAACTGCACCCTCTATCACGGCGTCACCCTCGGCGGAACCTCCTGGGCCAAGGAGAAGCGCCATCCGACCCTGGGTAATAACGTGGTGGTCGGTTCGGGAGCGAAGATCCTCGGACCCTTCACCGTCGGCGAAAATAGCAAGATCGGTTCCAACTCGGTGGTGGTCAAGGAAGTCCCCCCCAATTCCACCGTCGTTGGCGTGCCGGGCCGGATCGTTCTTTCCGACGGCGGCAAGCCGGAAAGCCGGGCCGATCTGGAACACGGGCGGTTGCCGGACCCGGAAGCCAAAGCGATATCCTGTCTTTTCGATCAATTGCGCGCCCTCGAAGAGAAGGTAAATCTCCTCTCCGCTGAAAAATCCGTTAAGGGTGAAGACCGCCCCAAAGGGAAAGCGTCATGAGACTCTCGACCAAGGCCCAGTATGCGGTGCGCGCCATGGTCAGCCTTCATCTCCATGGCCAGGATGCACCCGTCAGCCTCAAGGATATTTCGACCCGGGAGGATATTTCCCAGACCTATCTGGAGCAACTTTTCGTCAAGCTTCGGCGTCGTGGTCTGGTGGATAGCGTGCGCGGCCCCGGCGGCGGCTATCTGCTTGCCCGGCCCGCATCCCGCATCCGGGTCGATGAGATTATCGAAAGTGTCGAGGAGTCGCTGGTCCCCGTTTCCTGTATGGATGAGGACGGCCGCTGCTCCTGCGATTCCCAGTGCGTGACACACAGTGTCTGGCAGGGACTGGCGGAAAAAATTCGCGGTTTTCTGGCCTCCATGACCCTGGAGGATCTGACCCGGGAAGCGCGGCGGAAACATGAGCCGGCGGAAGCGGCCAACGTTCGTTAAACAACCCTGGCGCCCGGCTCTTGCGCCGGATAGATATGAATGATTTTGGAGGAGAGATCGTGAAACGCATTTACATGGATAACAACGCCACCACGGCGGTTCGCCCCGAAGTTTTCGACGCCATGCTCCCGTTCTACCGTGAGCAGTTCGGTAACCCCTCCAGCGTCCACTGGGCCGGGCGGGCGGTGAGCGGCGCGGTGGAAAAGGCTCGTGAGCAGGTGGCGAAGCTGATCAATTGTTCGCCGGCCGAGATTGTCTTTATCTCCTGCGGTAGCGAGGGAGACAATATGTCCTTGAAAGGGACGGTCGATGCCCTGCGCGATAAAGGGGATCACATCATCACCACCACTGTGGAACATCCGGCCGTGCTCGAAACCTGCAAGGCTCTGGAAAAACAGGGGGTGCGGGTGACCTATCTGCCCGTCGATCACAACGGCATGCTCAACCTGGCCGAACTGGAAGCGGCGATCACCGACAAAACCATCCTGATTTCGGTCATGTGGGCCAACAACGAAACGGGCAATCTCTATCCCATCGAGGAAATCGGCGCCATTGCCCGCAAGTATAAGGTGCGCTTTCATACCGACGCGGTGCAGGCGGTGGGTAAGGTTCCCGTCGACGTACAGAAGGCCAATGTCGATCTGTTGGTCATTTCCGGCCACAAACTCGGCGCGCCCAAAGGGGTGGGAGCGATCTACATTCGTCGCGGTACCCGCCTGACCCCCTTCATGCACGGCGGCCATCAGGAACGCAACCGCCGGGCCGGTACTCATAACGTTGCCGGGATTGTCGGCCTGGGCGTCGCCTGCGAACTGTCGGGCGCGCACCTCGATGCCGAAGCTACCCGCATTCGCGTCCTGCGCGATCGGCTCGAACAGGGGATTCTGGAACGGGTTCCCGAGATCAAGCTCAATGGTCATCCCGACCCCAATCTGCGCCTGCCCAACACCCTTAACGTGAGTTTCGCCTATATCGAAGGGGAGTCGCTGTTGCTCAACTTCGATATGAAAGGCATCGCCGCCTCCTCCGGCTCGGCCTGCACCTCGGGGTCACTGGAGCCGTCCCATGTCATGGGCGCCATGTGCGTCGACGTGGTGCTGGCCCATTCGAGCACCCGCTTCAGCCTGGGAACGGACAATACCGAGGAAGATGTCGATTACGTTCTGGAGGTTCTGCCCCCCATCGTGCAGCGACTGCGCGAGATGAGCCCGTTGTACAACCGTGCCGAACCGCTTTCTTGTGAAGAGTGTCAGGTGATCAGAAAAATACATTAAAAAGTAGACAGTTAAATTATTAAACCTAATATGCTGTCTTAGGAAAGACAAAGGAGACGCTATGTATTCCGACAAAGTAATGGACCATTTTTCCAATCCCCGCAACGTGGGTGAGATCGAGAATGCCGACGGGGTCGGCGAGGTGGGCAACGCCTCTTGCGGAGACATCATGAAGATCTTTCTCAAGGTCGAGGACAATGTCATTAAGGACATCAAGTTCAAGACCTTTGGTTGCGGAGCGGCCATCGCCACCTCGTCGATGGTGACGGAAATGGCCATCGGTAAAACTCTCGACGAAGCCCTGGAATTGACCAACGCCGCTGTTGCCGAGGCGCTCGACGGTTTGCCGGCGCAAAAGATGCACTGTTCCAACCTGGCCGCCGATGCCTTGCATGAGGCGATCAAAAATTATAAGGATAATCATTCCGCGTAGGGCTTTTCCTGATCCCTTCCCCCAACCGGTAGGGCATTTTGCTTTATCAAATCGGGTATGGGGATGTCGAAAAAAGCTGTTTCTTCTCGCTTTAACGTGGAAAGCGGCTTGACATCCCGGGGCGGACCCTGTTTTATAGTAACTCACATGGATTAAAGACGTGGATGAGGAGTAGTAGGCGCTCCTTTCCGTTTGAGAGAGCCGGCGGTCGCTGCGAGCCGGTACGGAAACCGCCGAACTCGCCTCGGAGTCGCCTTGGTGAAGCCGCCTGCCGGTTAGCTCGGGACGTGAGCCTGCGTAAAGGGCTAACAAGGTTCACCTATGCTTTTCGCGAGGGTGGACGAATCAGGGTGGTACCGCGAAGCACACGCTCTCGCCCCTGTTTTTGGGGCGGGAGTTTTTTATTTATCGAAAGGGGGTGGTCGGATGGAATCGGACCTGGGCGAGCCGGCCCTTGAACGGCCGGCGAAGGGACAGGAGAAAATGAGCGAGATATTCGACCTGAAGACCCCGAATCTTACCGAGTATCGGGCGGGGAACCTAATCTGGAGGCAACGATGAGTCAAGCCAAGAAGATCATAATTTTCGACACCACTTTGCGCGACGGCGAGCAGTCTCCCGGCGCCAGCATGAACATCGAGGAAAAACTGCGCATCGCTCATCTGCTTGAAAAGATGAATGTCGATGTCATCGAAGCGGGTTTCCCCATCGCTTCGGAAGGGGATTTCGAGGCGGTGCGGCGCGTCGCCAAGGCGATCAAGGGACCGCAGATCGCCGGGCTCTCCCGGGCCAACAACATGGATATCGACCGTGCCTGGGAGGCGCTCAAGTACGCCGGGGAGCGGGGGCGCATCCATACCTTCATCGCCACCAGCGACATCCACATGAAGTACAAGCTCAAGATGAGCGAGGAGCAGGTCATTGAAACCGCCGTGAAGGCGGTCAAGCGGGCCGCCGGCTACACCCCCAACGTCGAGTTTTCCGCCGAGGACGCGGTGCGCACCCGGTTACCCTTTTTGGCCAAGGTGGTCGAGGCGGTCATCGATGCCGGGGCCAAGACGGTGAATATCCCCGACACCGTCGGCTACACCATTCCCTCGGAATATTTCAACATCATCAAGTATCTCAAGGATAATGTTCCAAATATCCAGAAAACCGTGCTTTCCGTCCACTGTCACAACGACCTGGGGCTGGCGGTGGCCAACTCCCTGGCGGCGTTGCAGGCCGGCGCCGAGCAGGTCGAATGCACCATTAACGGCATCGGCGAGCGGGCCGGCAACTGCTCCCTCGAAGAGGTGGTCATGACCCTGCGCACCCGCCAGGACATTCTGCCCTTCCAGACCAACGTGGTGACTGAACATATCTATGCCGCGAGCAAACTCCTCTCGACCATCACCGGCATCGTCGTCCAGCCGAACAAGGCGATCGTCGGCGCCAATGCTTTCGCGCACGAGGCGGGGATCCACCAGCACGGCGTGTTGATGGAAAAATCGACCTACGAGATCATGACCCCTGAGTCGATCGGCCTCAATCAGAACAAGCTGGTCCTTGGCAAGCATTCCGGGCGTCATGCCTTCATTCAACGCCTGGAGCAGCTCGGCTACGAGCTGAGCAAGGAAGATATCGAAAAGGCCTTCGTTCGTTTCAAGGCCCTGGCCGATCAGAAAAAGGAAATTTTCGACGAAGACATCGACGCCATTGTCGCCGACGAGATCATCCGCATCCCCGAAACGTTCAAGTTGCTGCAGATGAGTGTTTCCTCGGGTTCCTTCACCGCGCCGACCGCGACCGTCGAGATGGAGGTGGAAGGCAAGGTCAAGAAAACCGCCCAGTTGGGGGACGGGCCGGTGGATGCCACCTTCAAGGCGATCAAAAAGCTCGCCGGCAGCAAGGCCCGCCTGCTCCATTTCGCCATCGGTGCGATTACCGGCGGCACCGACGCTCAAGGGGAATGTACCGTGCGCCTTGAAGAGGACGGTCGCGAAGTCCTCGGTCAGGGCGCCCATCCCGACATTATCGTCGCCAGCGCCAAGGCCTATATCAATGCCTTGAACAAACTGGTCAGCGCCCCCCAGCGCAACACCATCACCGTCTGAGCGCTTTAGATCGACAGGGCCTTGCGGGCGGGGCAGCGGTTCGGCTGTCCCGCCCGCTTTGCGCGCAAGCTCCGGACAAGGCTTGCCAGTTTCCGGCCCTTGGGATAGAATCGCCGGGCTCTGCCATCGAATAGTTAGCTAAGGAGAGATTATGGGAAAGACCATCGCCGAAAAAATCTTCGTCGCCCACCTGCGCGACGAGCCGTTCCCCGGGACCAAGGTGCTCAACCTCGACCGGGTTCTCTGTCATGAAATCACCACCCCGGTTGCCATCGCCGATCTCGAGGCGCGGGGCAAGGACCGGGTCTTCGATGCCGGCAAGATCAAGGCGGTCATCGATCACGTCACCCCCTCGAAGGACAGCAAGACCGCTCTGCAGGCGAAGATGCTGCGGGATTGGGCACGCCGCCATCAGATCAAGGATTTCTTCGACGTCGGCCATAATGGCGTCTGCCATGCGATCTTTCCCGAAAAAGGCTACAT
>DIVU01000183.1 GCA_002423365.1 Desulfuromonadaceae bacterium UBA6124
ATCAAATGCCTCTCGGATAGCTTCAAGGATAACGCCCTCCATATCAGTCCGGCGAATCTGGACGGCACCGTGCGCCTGCTGCGTCACCTGGGAAAAAACTCCGTCGCCGGCAGGCTCATCGATCTCTATATCGAAATACGTCGGGACGAGGCCACCCTCTTCTCGCAGAGCCTGGCCGCGGTTCCGGCCGAGATCAGGGATGCCGAGGTGATTGAAAAGTTCACTCGGCAACTGCGGGAGAGGAGGGCGGGACTGCCGCTCAAGGAGGTTTGCGCCAAGCTGGCGGATGGTGGGGGGAGTGAAGAGGAAGAAGAGCGGATGAGCAAGGCCGAGGTGGAGGAATACGTGCGCATGTTCAAGGACCTGAAAGGCCCTGAACTCACCCGCTACGTCGACTTCTGCCTGGCCTTCGAGCGCCGGGGAACCGGCACGGCAACCCAGCAGCGGATTTCCGAAAAAACGACGGAAGCACTGAAAATCATCGGCCGGGAAAGCCGCCTGAACGCCAGCCGCGTCAGCCGCTTCGGCATCCGGGTGGGGTGACTATCCCCCCACCAGCCCCAGACTCAACCAGGGCCAGTAGGTGATGAGCAGGACGCAGAAGAGCAGCAGCAACAGAAACGGCAGGGTGGCGCGGTAGAGGGTGAGGATCGGCTGGTCGAAGCGGTAGCTGGCGATGAAGAGGTTGAGGCCGACGGGCGGGGGGAGGTAGCCGATCTGCATGTTGGCGAGGAAGATGATCCCCAGGTGCAAGGGATCGACGTTGAAACCGACCGCCACCGGCAGGATCAGCGGCACCACCAGCACCAGCGCCGAGAAGATGTCGAGCAGGCAGCCGAGCAGCAGCAGAAAAAGGTTGAGCCAAAGGAGGAAGGTCAGGCGACTGGAGACGTGGGCCTGCACCCAATCGAAGAGCCGCTCCGGCACCCCGGCGTCGATGAGCACGTTGGTCGAGGCGAGGGAGACGCCGAGGATAATGAGGATGCCGCCGACCATGACCATCGCCTGGCGCACGATCCCCGGCAGCTGCGTCAATGTGATCTCGCGCAGGATAACGACCTCGACCACCAGCACGTAAAGGGCGGTGACGGCCGCCGCCTCGGAGACGGCGAAATAGCCGCTGTAGATCCCCCCCAGCANNCCGCCCCGGCCCGACGGCGGCCGTGGTCTCCTGCCGGGGCAAACGGCGGCTGTGCCAGAAGGCGTAGCCGAGGAGCAGGGCCAGCATCAGCAGGCCGGGCAGAAGACCGGCGACAAAGAGCCGGTCGATGCCGACCCCCCGCCCGACCTCGGTCTGCTGGGCGACGATGCCGTAGAGGATGAGGGGGAGCGAGGGGGCGAAGAGCAGGCCGAGGCTGCCCGAGGTGGTGATCAGGCCGAGATTGAAATGTTCGTCGTAGCCGGCCTGTTGCAAGGCCGGATAGAGGAGCGCGCCGAGGGCGACGATGGTCACCCCTGAAGCGCCGGTGAAAGCGGTGAAGAAGGCGCAGGCGACCAGGGCGACGGCAGCGAGACTGCCCGGGAGCCAACCGAAGAGTGCCTGGGTCAGATTTACCAGACGGCGCGGCGCGCCGCTTTCGCCGAGCAGGTAACCGGCGAGGGTGAAGAGAGGGATGGCGAGGAGCACCGGCATCTCGGCAAGGCGGAAGACTTCGACGGCGAGGGCGGCAAGGTCGATCTCGGCCCGCTGGTAGCCGAGCAGGGCACCGGCGGCGATGATGGCGAAGAGCGGCGCGCCGAGGAGGGCGAGGAGCAGCAGGCCGAGAGCGATCAGGAGCATGGCGGCTTCTTGGCGAACAGTTCGAGCAGGCGGCGACCGGCGGCCGTCAGGTAGCGCCAGGCGATCAGACCGAAAGCCAGGGGGATGGCGGCCTGAAAGATCCAGGCCGGAACATGGCCGAGCAGGGTCGAGCCGAATTCCCGCTCCATCAGCACGAAGCGCCCGGCGTGCCAGGCGCAGAAGGAGCAGACGGCAACGGTAAAGAGGGTGGTGACAAGTTCCGCCAGGGCCGTGAAGCGCTCCGGCAGAAAACGGGAAAGGACGTCGATCTTGATCTGCTTGCCCTCGCCACTAGCGGCGACCGCGCCGGCCAGCCCCAGCCAAAGGAACAACAACTTCAGGAACTCATCGGCCCAGAGGAAACCGCCGTCAAAGAAGTTGCGGGCGACGATCTGCCAGACCGCCAGCGCCACCATCACCAGCAGCAACGTGCACAGCAGCAGGTTTTCCAAGCCGCGCCCCAGCCGTTCGAGTCCCGTGAAAAACCGGTTCATGGTTTGCTTCCGCTCCGGCGCTCCTGCAGCAGCTCAACGATCCGTCGGTACAGTTCCGGCGAAAAAGCCCCCTGGGCGCCAAGCCGTTCCATGGCTCCTGCGGCCCGCTCGCGCATGCGCGCCACCTCACCGGATTGCGGCGTCACGAAATTCAATCCCTGCTTGCGCAAAGCCGCCAGCGCCGCCGCCTCGTCCAGCCGATTCTGCCGATCAAACCCCTGATAGACCCGCTCCATCACCTCGCGCACGATCAAGCGATCAGCCTCATCGATCTTGTCGAAGGCCTTCCGGTCGATGACCAGGACCGCGCAGAGATAGGCCATGGGCGCTTCTGTGACGTACTTGACCTTGGTATGCCACTGAAAAGCCAGGGCGCCGATGGGGGAAACCCCGACGATATGCACCAGGCCGGTCTGCAAGCCGGTGAGCACATCGCTGATCGGTAGCGAAATGGGGGAAAGCCCCAGTTCCTCCATGACCACCGAGGTCACCGTATCCCCTTCCGGCACCCAGAGTTTTTGCCCCTTCATGTCGTCAAGACGGACAATGGGACGGTTCCCCATGAGCAGGGCAAATCCCCCTTCGGCGAAACCGAAACTGACGAAGCCGCGATCTTCCAGCCCCCGGCGCAGCAAGGGATCGAAATCGGCGCGCACCGCGTCGACTTCTTCCAGGGAATCGAACAGCAGCGGCAGTCCGTACAGACTCAGGTCGGGATAGACATCCGCCAGGCCACCGCCGGTGAAGGCGCCCCCTTGCAGCTGGCCGATGCGGATCTTGCGCAGCATGCTCTTCTCGTTGCCCATCACCCCGCCGCCGTAGAGTTTGATCTCCACCCGCCCGGCGGTCCGCTCCTTGATTTCCGCCGCCCCCCGACGCATCTCGTTCATCCACGCCGCCCCTTCCGGCGCCAGGGTGCCGAGCTTGAGGGTTACGGCCGCCGCAGGCGCGGCCAAAAGCAGAATCAGACATGTAATCAGAAGATAACGCATGGTGAACTCCAGGCTCAGTGATTATTGTGTAGGCTACCGGCAATCAGAAATAATCGTCCGCCGACGCCAGCAGGACACGGGCTTCCTCCTGCGCCGTCACGTTGAACAGGGTCAGCCCCTCGGCCGTGGGATCGGCGGCCAACACTTCATTGAGCAACCGGTCGTGCAGTTCGCGGTCGTAGAGCATCCGCGCATAGCGTCGGGCCAGCTCAACCTTGGCCGTCAGGTTGCGCCCGCCGGAAAGCTCCAGGGCCCGTTCGAGATGGGCGCGCCCCTGCTCGGGCACGCCGCCCAAAGCCGGTGGCCTCAGCAGCCGCAGAACGCCGAGATAGAGTTGCGACCCTCCCTGCTGGTACCCCTCATCCAGCTGCACCAGCCGGGCGAAAAACGCCTCGACCTTGGGCAGATCGGCCAGTGCCGCCGGATCCTCTTCGTTAGCCTGCAAGCGGGCCAGCCAGGCGACGCCAAAGGCGTACAGTCGCGGCACATCCCGCTTCCCGAAGCGGGAGAGAGCCGCGGCGAAATCGTCCGCCACCAGCTCCGACAAAGGCTCCGCGCCCCGGGACTCAATCAGACGGCGGCCGTAAAGCCAGGCGCGTTCCGCCTGCCGCCGACGCTGAACGGGGTCGGCCGCCGCCAGGGAACTGTTCAGCGCATAGAGGGAAGCGGCGGAAGCGAGCAGCTTTTTATCCGTCGGGTCATCCAGCAGCAGGCTGTCAAGCAGCAGCAGATAGGCGGGAATACCCTGGCGGACGGTCTGGGGATCGGGATGGTCGAGCACCGCCCGGGAGAGGTCGTCACTCATGCGGCCGATACAGCCGCCCAGCAGCAACAGGATGGCGAGTAAGGCGCTGGGAAGAGCAAGGCATCGGCATGTCATAAAAACAACTCCGAGGTTCAATGAAACGCCCTGCATCGACAGACAATCCAGTGGGCGCGAAGAGAAAGAATCCTCATGAATTTATACCATCCCCGGCCACTCATGCAAGGAGCGGTCGGCCGCCGGACCTGACCGAACCGCTCCACGGGAAACGTGGCTTTTCCTTTACCCCTCCCACTCCCCCTGCTATTCTCCGGCTCGACTCTTTTCAAGGACTATCCATGCGCATCCTGCACACCTCCGACTGGCACCTCGGTCGCCAGTTTCATAACGTTTCGCTGCTCGACGAGCAGCGGCATATTCTCGACCAGATCGTCGCCGTCGTCCGTGACCGCAAGGTCGACGTGGTGCTGGTCGCCGGCGACGTCTACGACCGTTCAGTGCCGCCGGCGGCGGCGGTGGAGTTGCTCGACGAGACCGTTCACCGTATCTGCGCCGAACTCAAGGTGCCGATGATCCTCCTCGCCGGCAACCATGACGGTCCCCGACGGCTTGGCTTCGCCGCCCGCCAACTGGCCGGCGCCGGGCTGCATGTGGCTGGCCCCCTGTGGAGCGTGCCGCGTCCGATCCTGCTCGGCGAGGTGGCCTTCTACCCCATCCCCTACGCCGACCCGGCGACGGTGCGTGAGGTTCACGGCGTCGAGGTCGCCGATCACGACAGCGCCCTGGCCTACCTGCTTGGGCGGGTGCGCCAGGACAACGGCTCCACCCGTCCCTGCGTGGTTCTCGCCCACTGTTTTCTCGCCGGCGGCGAGCCTTCCGAGTCGGAGCGCCCCCTCTCCCTCGGCGGCGCTGAGCAGGTTTCACCGGAGCATTTCCGCCCCTTCACCTACGCCGCCCTCGGCCACCTGCACGGCCCCCAATGGCGGGGGGCGGAGCATATCCGCTATTCCGGCTCGCCCCTCAAATACTCTTTTTCCGAGGAGCGGCAGCACAAATCTCTGACCCTGGTCGAGCTCGACGGAAGCGGAAAAGCCGCCATCGAACTCATTCCCCTGACCCCTCGTCACGACATGCGTTCCCTCGAAGGCAACCTTGTCGATCTGCTCGCGGCGGGGAAGAACGATCCCCAACGGGAGGATTACCTGCTGGTGCGCCTCACCGACCGCCACGCCATTCTCGACCCCATGGGCAAGCTGCGCGATGTCTACCCCAACGTACTGCATCTGGAACGCCCCGGTCTGATGGCGGGGGCGGAACGCTTGCAGGTCGGTCGCGACCGCCTGAAGCAGGGGGAGTTGGCCATGTTCGAGGATTTCTTCGCGCAGGTGACGGGAGACCAACCGAGCGCTGAGCATCGCCAGGTCGTCGCCGAGGCTCTCGACCGTCTGCACCGGGAGGAATTCTGAGATGCGCCCGCTGACCCTGACCCTGAGCGCCTTCGGTCCCTTCCCCGACACGGAAACGATCCGCTTTTCCGACCTCGGGGAAAATCCCCTCTTCCTCATCAACGGCCCGACCGGCGCAGGCAAGACCACCCTCCTCGACGCCATCTGCTTTGCCCTTTACGGCAAGACCACCGGCGACGAGCGGGAGGGGGCGCAGATGCGCTGCGACCTTTCCCCACCCGACATCCTTACCGAAGTGATTTTCGCCTTCGAGCTGGCCGGCCGCCGTTTCCGCATCCGCCGCGTGCCGGAGCAGCAGCGTCCCAAGGCCAAGGGGGAAGGGACCACCACCCAGAATCCCGAGGCGCAACTGATGGAGCTTTTGCCCAACGGCGGCGAACGCCTCATCGTCGCCGCCAAGGTCAGCGAGGCGACCCGTGAAATCGAAGGACTGACCGGCCTCTCCGTCGACCAGTTCCGCCAGGTCATGGTGCTGCCCCAAGGGCAGTTCCGGCAACTGCTGCTGGCCGATTCCAGCGAGCGGGAGAAGATTTTCGGCCAACTCTTCCAGACCCGCATCTACAAGCAACTGGAAGAGCATCTCAAGATTCGGGCCGCCGAAATCCGCCGGGAACGGGAACGGCAACAGCAGTTGCGCCAGGGAATTCTGAGCGGTGCCGAGGTGGAGAGCAGCGAACAGCTCGAAACGGAACTGACCTCCTGCGAGCCGGCTTGTACAACGGCCCGGAAAGAGCAGGAGGCCAAAGAGACGGCACTCTCCGCGGCGGAGAAAGCGCTGACCCGGGGGCAGACGCTCGAACAAAATTTTGTCCGGTGGGATAAGACGGCAGCGGATCTCAGGCAATGCGAAGAAGATCGACCCCGGATCGATGCCATCCGCGCTCAGATCGCCAACGCCGAACGGGCCGCCAAACTCGCCCCCCTCTTTGCCGACCGCAGCCGCTGCGAAAAGGATCTGGCACAGGCGAAAAGCGAAGTCGATGAAGCGACCAAACGCCTTGCCTCCGCCCGGAAAGCGCTGGAAGAGGCGACCGAAAACCGCAAGGCGACCGCTCAGCTGCAGATCGAACTGAAACAGGCGAGCGAGGAACTGACCCGCCTGAAGGGGTATCACGAGCGGGTCGAAGGACTGGCAAAAGCCCGCGCCAAAAAGGACGCAGCCGACCGGGCGGCGAAACAGGCCGAGCTGGTGCTGCAGTTCAAACAGCTCGCCGACCGTTACCTGGCCCTCCACAACCTCGAAAAGAAGAAACTGGAAGTCGAACAGCAGCAGGAAATCCTCGCCAAGGCGAAGGAGCAGGAAGAGACCCGGCGCCGTGAACACCAGGAGCGAGAACAGCTCGCCAAACGCCTTGAACTCGCCTGGCACCAGGGGCAGGCCGCTATCCTCGCCCGCGAGCTGCAGGAGGGCTCCCCCTGCCCCGTCTGCGGCAGCATCGAACATCCGACCCCGGCCCATACCGACCGGGAGCTCCCCAATCAACAGCAGGTGGAACAGGCCCGCGAAGCGCTGCGGCTGGCGACAGAAGGCTTAGAAGAAGTCAGGCAGCAGACGACGAAAAAACAGGAGCGCCTGCGCGACCTCGAACGTGAGGCGAAGAGCCTGCAGGAGCTCGTCACTACCGACGCCACCCTCGACCGGCTGAAGGAAGAGATTCGCGCCCTGCAGGAAGAGGCCAAGAACCTGGCCTTCTCTCTCCCCGACCGCGAACGGATTCAGCACCTCGACGCTGAAACGCTGCGTGCCGAGCGGGAATCGGCGCGAAGCTACGCAGCGGCGGCACAGGCTCAGGTGGAGAGTGCCGAACAGGAACTCCCGGAGGCCTATCGCGAACGGGGAGCCCTCGACGGCGCCATCGCCAAGACCTCGGCAACCGTCACCCGGATCGAGAAGGAAATCGAACGGCTCGAAACCTGTTTCCAGCAGGCGACCAATGCCCTGACCGCCGCCAGGACGGTCGGCGATGCCGCTGCGGCGCAACGACAAAAAGCCGAAACCGCTCTCACCGAGGCGCGGCAATGTGCCTCCGTTGCCCTGGCGTCAAGTTCCTTCGCCGATGAAACGGCCTACCGCTCCGCCCTCCTCGATGACGAGAACCTGCGGCAACGAAAAGTGGAGGAGAAAGCCTTCGAGAAGAAGTTGGAGCAGTTGACCGGCGCCTACACGCAGCTGAGCGAACAGCTTCAGGGGATAGCACGCCCTGATCTCGCTGTGCTCGTAGCCACAACGGCAGCCGCGAAAGAGGCGAAGGATAGGGCCACCGAAACATGGAGCAGCCTCGACAAGCGCCTGAGTCTGCTGCTCGACACTCGGAAAAAACTGGAGAGCACCGCCGCCGAACAAAAGAAACTGGACGACGAGTACGCCGTGGTCGGCACCTTGAGCGACGTCGCCAACGGCCAGACCGGCAACAAAATCAGCCTGCAACGCTTCGTCCTCAGCGTGCTGCTCGACGACGTGCTGCTCGAAGCCGGGCACCGTCTCCAGCTCATGAGCAAGGGACGTTACCGGCTGCTGCGCAAGGAAGATCGGGCCAAGGGGAACAAGGCCTCGGGGCTGGAACTGGAAGTGGAAGACGCCTACACCGGCAAAACCCGGGCGGTGGCGACCCTTTCCGGCGGCGAGAGCTTCATGGCCGCCCTCGCCCTGGCTCTCGGGCTTTCGGACGTGGTCCAGGCCTACGCCGGCGGCATTCGCCTCGACACCCTCTTCATCGACGAGGGATTCGGCAGCCTCGACGCCGAATCCCTCGATCTGGCGATCCGCGCCCTCCTTGACTTGCAGGCGACCGGCCGCATGATCGGCATTATTTCCCACGTCGCCGAACTCAAGGAGCAGATGCCCCTGCGCCTCGACGTCATCGCCGACCGGGGCGGCAGTCGGGTGCGTCTGATCCGGCCATGAAGCCACCTGATCAGTATAAACAGAGGCGGCATCGCACGTCCCCCTCAACGTCAGGACGGAAAAAATTCGGAGGTTCCGATGAGTGGATGTTGTAGTGACGGCTGTTCCCTGGAACGGCTTCAGGAACGGCAACGCGGCACCTTGCAAGCGGTGCTGGGCATCAATGCGTTAATGTTCTTCGTCATCGTCGGCGCGGCCCTTTACGGCCGCTCGACGGCGCTGCTGGCCGACAGCCTCGACAACCTTGGCGACGCCCTTACCTACGGGCTGAGTCTCTACGCCGTCACGAAGGGGCCCGTCATCAAGGCTAAGGTCGCACTTTTCAAGGGGGGGCTGATTTTCCTGGCCGCGCTTGTCGTCGCGGCCCAGATCCTTTACCGGCTTTTCGTACCCAGTGTCCCTCTCTTTGCCACCATGGGCATCTTCAGCCTCGTGGGTCTTATGGCCAATGCTCTCTGCCTTTATCTGTTGTGGCGCCATCGCCACGAAGACGTAAACATGAGTTCGGTATGGGAATGTTCGCGCAATGATATCGCCTCGAACCTTTCGGTTCTTCTGGCGGCCGGCGCGGTCGGGATCA
>DIVU01000389.1 GCA_002423365.1 Desulfuromonadaceae bacterium UBA6124
GTCAGGGTCAGGGTCAGTGGCGGGATTTCTGGGGCTGCCCGAGCTATCCCCGCTGCAAGGCGACTCTGGTTTACAAATCGGATACGGTGTGATCACGGTTCCAGAAACCCCTCCCGGACAGAGCCTAGCAAGGTCGATTGAGTCCTTCCCATTCCTTCCGAAACTCACCCCGCTATCGCCACCGCCAGTTCCTCCAGATTCGTCGTGTAGCGCGGTGTCCGCCGTTCGGCGCGCATCGCCCAGCGCGGGTCGTTCCCTTCCGCCAGCAGCTTGACCGTCTCCGAGCCGACGGTCTGGTTGATCTTATCCATGGCCGCCATCAGCGCTTGGGATCTGGCCAGCGCCGCGCCATCCTCGAAGAGTCCGGGCTGGCGGTTCTCTTCCGGCAGCAGGTTGGTGAGGATGACTCCGGCCTTCTGGTAGGCGAAGCCTGGGCGGTAGATGACGCGCAGGAGGTGTAGATGGGACATACTTAGAAAGTTGATTTACTAAGGGAAGTTGACGATGAATAGTAAAGTTTTCAAGAACGTCCCCGGCGACTACAAGAACGTCCCCGGCGACCCAAGAACGTCCCCGGCGACCCCGCGCCGACAAACAGGATGTGCGCATCTACGATTACGCCGAGACTGATCAACCCCAACTCAACCGCATGTGGGACAAACGCCAGCGCGGCTACCGAGCCATGGGATACGAGATAAAACCGATGCAAAAGGACGTCTCCTGATGGATCAGCCGCAGAATATTGACCAGGAGCGGATCAATTTTCCCGGACAAGTTGTACGAGATGTTCGTCATAGATCATCCGTGCAGTTTCCACGTTTCGCTGGTTTCCGGTGGCCATCAGATCGGCATAGACCAACAGCGGGTGGACTGTGTCGCCATGGGGCGGAATCGTTTCCGGCCGCCAGAAGCGGGCGACGAGTTCCACATCGCCCTGCGGATCTTTTTTCAGTCGGTTCGGCAGGATCACCGCAGCGGGGTCGTCCTTGTCCACGTAAAGGGTGATGACCTGGGGATTCAGATACTCGGTCAGCTTCGCCGCCGCCACTTCCGCGCCCCACAGGGCCATGTCGGTATTCAACCTGGCCTGCCGCCACCAGCCCTCGGCGCCGCGATACCGCCCTAGAACCAGTTTGGGCCGAAGCTGCTCGGCATAGGCCGTGATCCAGCGTTCCAGAAGCCGTTCCTTCTCGATCAACCGCAACTGGCGGACGCGACCCGTCCCGGTTTCCATCAGAAATCCCAGCTCCTTCAGATCCTTCACCACCCAGTTCACCATGCCCAACGCCACCTGGGTTTTCTCGGCGATGGCGCGGTAGGTTTCGTTTTCCAGTCCTGGATGGCACATCAGGGCATAGAGGATCCGCAGTCCCGTCTGCTTGAAGGCCCGGCGAGTTTTCGGCCTGGCGGCCACATTATCGGTCTTGTTCCCCTTGACGA
Organism: Desulfuromonadaceae bacterium UBA6124; assembly: GCA_002423365.1. Taxonomy (GTDB): domain Bacteria; phylum Desulfobacterota; class Desulfuromonadia; order Desulfuromonadales; family Trichloromonadaceae; genus Trichloromonas. Next base: position 1,441 of record DIVU01000389.1, read on the forward strand.
AAAGGTACAACGGTGGCTGGTTGATATAACCATTGCCGGCGGTGTCGATAAACTGGACGCCCTCCGTGCGGAGAGCCTCGGCCTTATCCCCCGTCACCTGTTGCAAAACAACAACCTGGTTCCGGAGGTTTTGCTGTTTTTCGCGCAAGGCAAGCATGGCGTCAACAGTCTGAGTCCTCCCTTCGATTACCAATACTTCAAGTCTGGTGTCCGTCCCGGGGATTTCCAGATGCTCTAGCGGGCCGTTCCCGGCAAGCTTGAGCGCAACCCCCGTCTGTTGCGCAAAGGCATCCCTGGCGACCCTCAGCATCTGTTTCTTGTGGTTGGCCAACGGCATATGTTCACCCTCTGGATGTGTTCACTTTTTGTGAACATACAATTTTTGTGAACAAAAGACAATGCCAAGAGTTGCTCCGGCAACAGATTATGGACCAAGGGATGGGCTCCACCGGAATCAGTATGAATGCCGCCGTCTTCCATCGCTTCTGTCTCCACCGTGTCCCCCGGTTTGACTTCGGCGGCGGGGGCAGAGTAATCCGTATATGGGATGATTGAACCGACCAGCGGCCGGCAGCTCTATTCCCTGTGCGTTGCCGGCAACTCCCGCGCATCGCATGCCTGCTCAACGGTCCGACCCTGGTGCTGGTCAGTCTGCATGTGCAGCACGACAAGGCGTACCGCAGGTGAATCGATTAAAGTGAGGAGAACTGATGATGAAGAAGGCGCCATGCCAGCAGATACCCCGGTGATCCTTTGGGCATCCGCCGGCGGGAGCTACGCAGCTGCGGTTCGGTGAGGATTTTCAGGGTGATGCACCCGCGCTGAGGCGTTTTTTTGAAATTGGTGTCTTCACCTTTCTGGATTTGGCTTACACTGAGGCCGAGAGCCGATGCCCATCTGTAGGCGAATTCTTGCTGTTCGTTTTCCGTTTGTCCCCGGCGGGGATGATGGACCACGAGTAGTTGGCTTTTGCTTAGACGGCATCGTAGGTTCGAACCCTACTGCGCCCACCATAAAAATCAATGGGTTAGCGATGCGTCGCTAACCCCTTTCCTGTCTTGTGGCGATTTTGTGACAGTCATTTTTGTCACACCCGCCGAAATGACCCCTGCCGTCAATTCTCATCCAGTTTTCCGTGACACCCTTCCTGTTTTCCGAAATTTGGTCCCTTTCCGGCACTTTCCGGCCAT
>DIVU01000341.1 GCA_002423365.1 Desulfuromonadaceae bacterium UBA6124
GGGGATGAGGTGATGAAGGTGTTTCGGGTCATATAGACGTGGTAGGAGCTGCAATGATATCGAAAAACAAATGGAGGCTTTGTGGACAATAAGACAAAAGGAGCCTGGTTGATACATCATGGGCAGAAGCTTCAAGCAACCACGAGCCAAGACTTTGATGCTATCGGTTTTGCCAGCAAGTGCGGAACTTTATTGTCCGCAATATCCGCAGAAGGCCAGGCACAAATTCCCCAAAAAAGGCTAGACGCCCTAGCCAGAGCAAACCTCATCAGTCCTAAAACAGAAGTACCCGCCATCCTCTCCGAGTTAAAACGTCAAAAGTTAATAGACCAAGGAGCGGGAGCCATTGAGGTTTTAGGCCTGACTGGACGGGCGGTTCTAGAGCACACAACCACTATTTTTGATGAGTCAGATCATGAAAATTATGAAGATGCTGTTGTAGAACTATCCGAACTCGCATCTGAGTCACCCATTACATATAGCGCCGCATCTACGTTTCTATCAGATACTTATAAGCTGGCATCCAGTGATGTATCCAGCACATTGGATCTTGGGAGAAATATCGGCTTTTTTGATTCAGAAAATATTTCCGCTTCGGAAAAGTTGATCTTTAATGGAAATCTCTTCAGGAAAGAAGATGCTAGAAAGATAAATGCAATACTTGGATCTCTTAAGACCGATGAGGCTCGCTTGCTTGAAGAGGTGAATGGAAAACTTAAATCTTGTGGCTGTATGCCATATCCTACAGTGGAAAAGATTCTTGGAAGTAGTCTTTTTGCAAAGTTACATTCGATCGGGATGTTTGACCTTAGCGTTGTAGGAAACGCTGGAGGTAAAAACTATTTTGTTACAAGGCCCGCCGCTTTTTCTAAGTTTACAAACTCCATCGCTGATGATGCCCTTGACTTGGCAAAAGCGCTGGTAGCCTCTCTTACCTATGGGATGACGATAAGTAGTTACTATAGGGGGCGAATCCAGATGGTGTCTGCCCTTATGAATAAATTGATCGCGGGAGGGTCAGTTGGGCCTGCCACCGCAATCGGGAACGATTACCAGGCATTAGAATATAAGGGAGTAGTGAAGGTGACCCCTGCAAGTGGGGGAATGTTTACTATGAAGCTACTTAAACCTGAAGTTGGAAGGTTGGCCTTGGCTGTGATTGAAGAGGGCGACATTATGGCCGGTGGAGTGGATCAGCTTCCCGGTGCCAAGGTTACAGAGTATGTAAGTCCTGAAAAGACTAGAGAGATGCAACGTAAAAACTCCACTGATGCGGTAAGGCTGAATACGAGAAATCTCCTTAACGAAATTCGTACAGGTGGGCTGAAAAGATGAGCGAGCAACTATTAAAAGGCGCTGCGGCTGAAGAAGCTCTTCGAAATTATTTTTTGAGCATTGGATTTTTCGTCGCGAGAGGCTGCCTATTTAAATACAACCAATTTGATGTGACAGATGTTGATCTATGGCTGTATGGGAAAAGCTCGGCATTAAGTCGTGAAAGACTTAATGTTGATATCAAGAACAAAAAAACACCACAGGCATTAGAGCGTATCTTCTGGGCAAAAGGGCTTCAGTTCGTTTTGGGGGTTGAAGGCTGCATTGTTGCGACTACCGATCAGAGGCCCGATGTGAGGGAGTTTGGACTTAAACATCAAGTAAGGGTACTTGACGGTAGTTTTTTAAGTCGGCTTACGAAGAGTAGCAGAAGCCATCTTCAGCGAATTACAGAAGAACAATTTTTTGAGCAGATAGATAGTGGCTCAATGGGCAAATTGGGAGGGGACTGGAAGGGGCGATATGAAAAAAGTAAATCCCGTTTGTTAGATTCGCTCACTTTTGACGGGTGTAACGCATGGTTGATTGATATAGGTTATTTTTTTGAACAGCTCTTTTGTTCGACGTCAAACACAACTCCTGCCTGGAGAATGATATATACTGCATGTTCACATCTTGTTGTAGCTATTGATTTTATATTAAGGGATCATGTTGCAATTGAGCCTGACCAACAAAAAACTCTCCTTGAAGATGGTTTTAGGTACGGCTCGGCAGGGAAGCTGTTCACTGAAAAGGTCGGGGAAATGATATCTGCTTTGGCCGACAGTGTCGCTGCGCAGCCCGGCATAGCAGATACAATCAATCATGAATTGCGAGAGCAGGCTGCAAGTGTAAGGGCTGAGATCTTGGCAGAGTTCCTCTCGCAGAGACCGGCTCAGAGAGGGCTTTTTGACGCTGCCCGCGAATTGGAGGCAGCGGCCTTTGCTATTCAACCACCAATGCCTTCAAACCTTTCAGCATCAGTACAATCTCTCTTGGGGGTGCTAGCAGACTTTTTTGGCTTTGATCGCAAACGTATTATTGTATGACAGAGGTTCTGTATATGAAATTTTTAATCGCAGATACCTTTACAGAAAGCCTCGCCAAGCTGACGGGTGATGAGCAGAAGTCCGTAAAAACCACGGCCTTCGATCTGCAACTGAACCCGGCCAACCCCGGCATGAGCTTCCACAAGCTCGACAAGGCTAGAGACAAGAATTTCTGGTCCGTTCGGGTCAGCAGCGACCTGCGCATTATCGTTCACAAAACCAAAGACAGCCTGCTGTTGTGTGCTACGTCGACCACAGCGATTCCGCGCAGATCTTGTCACCGCCGCCAGTGAAGTGAAAGATGCCGGTTTCGACATGCCGGACGATTTGCGGTGAAGGTGGTTCAATCATTTTGGGGATGAGGGAGTAAAAGGGTACTGGGTGTGACCAATGAAAAAACCAACAGTTTACATAGCATCGCCCTACAGTAAGGGCGACCCGGCAATAAATGCCCATTTTCAATGCAAAATATTTAATCAACTGTTAGGCGAAGGAAGAGTTTTGCCTGTAGCTCCACTTTGGAGTCATTTTCAACATGTACTTTTCCCAAGGCCATATCAGGACTGGATAGATTATGACCAAGAGATGTTGAGGTTGTACGACTGCTGTTTGAGACTAAGTGCTGAGGTTCCCTCCGTTGATTATTATGAAAGTGAGTCAAGAGGGGCAGATGCCGAGGTCCAAACTTTTCTCGACATGGGCAAGCCCGTTTTGTACTCAATAAAAGAATTGTATGACTGGCTCGATGAGGTTCGATATGCAGGCTAGAGAAAAAATACTCCGCTCAGTAGATAGCTTGGAAACGATATATGCGGTTGTCGTTGCCTTTGCTGTAACCAAGGCGATAGAGGGCGTTTTGCTGAGTGGGAATACTGCTGATATAGATCTAAGTCTTCTGTTGACGCACCTTCCTGAGCTTATAGCGTTTGTCGTAACGATTGTGCCTTTTTATCACGGAATGCATAGGCATTTAAATCGCGTCTATGTTGAGAGGGGTGTGAGTAAAACTCATCAAGGTTACTTACTTTTAGATTTCTTTGTATTCTTTGTTGAGTCATGCCTTCTTCTTGTTTTTGCTGCATCTTTATCTCTAGGCGTTGATTCTTTTAAACCGCTGATTATCCTATTAATCCTTGATTCTCTTTGGGCCATTATCGCACATGGAATTCACTACGATGAATGGAAAAACAGTCCATGGAAGTGGGCTGCCATTAACACCGTGTCAATAGCGGTTATGGCTTTGTTTATTTTCTCCACAATTTTCGATTCGGAATTTAAGAAAATCATGGCTTTAATGTCCGTAGCTATTATTAGGACGGCGCTGGATTACATTTTTTGTTGGCCATTTTATTTTCCGAATGAAGATAGCTGAAATTATCCCAGGTGATATTTATGGAATTTCGTATTGCCGACACCTTCACCGACAGCCTCGCCAAACTGACTGGCGAAGAGCAGAAGTCCGTGAAAACCACGGCCTTTGATCTGCAACTGAACCCGGCCAACCCCGGCATGAATTTCCACAAACTCGACAAGGTCAGGGACAAGAATTTCTGGTCGGTTCGGGTCAGCAGCGACCTGCGCATTATCGTTCACAAGACCAAAGACAGTCTGCTGTTGTGCTACGTCGACCACCACGACCCCGCCTACCACTGGGCCAGTCGCCGTAAACTTGAAATCCATCCAAAAACCGGTGCCGCCCAGATTGTTGAAGTCAGGGAAACCATCCAGGAAATCGCGGTTCCGGTTTATGTGCCGACGGAGACACTGGCACCCGAAAAGCCGCTTCTCTTTGCCGGTATCGCCGCCGAAACCCTGCTGTGCTATGGCGTGCCAGAAGAATGGCTGGACGATGTGCGCGCCGCCAACGAGGATACGCTCCTCGATCTGGCCGACCACCTGCCGAGCGAGGCAGCCGAGGCGCTGCTGGACCTAGCGGTCGGTGTCAAGCCGTCCTTGCCGCAACCTGTCCCTGCCGACGTCAGCCCCTTCGATCATCCCGATGCCCAGCGTCGCTTCCGCCTGATGACCAATGTGGCAGAGCTGGAGCAGGCACTCGATTATCCGTGGGAGAAATGGACAGTTTTTCTCCACCCGGCGCAAAGGGAACTGGTCGAGCGCGATTACAGCGGTCCGGCGCGGGTCTCCGGCTCGGCCGGGACCGGCAAGACGATCGTCGCGCTGCATCGGGCGGTTTATCTGACCCGCAGCAATCCCGACGCCCGGGTCTTGCTGACCACCTTCTCCGAATCGCTGGCCAGTGCCCTGCGCACCAAACTGCGGCGCCTGATCGGCAACGAACCCCGGCTGGGCGAGCGGCTCGAAGTGCATGCCCTGGACACCATCGGCGAGCGACTGTACGGATTCCACTTCGGCAAACCGAAAATCGCCTCACGCGATGACATCCGCACTCTACTCACACAGGCTGCAAGTGAGGTCGACACCCATAAATTTACCGCCCGGTTTCTGCTCACCGAATGGGAGCAGGTGGTCGATGCCTGGCAGCTCAAGGACTGGGAAGCGTATCGCGACGTCGTGCGGCTGGGGCGGAAAACGCGCCTCCCCGAAAACCATCGGCAGGCGCTCTGGGCCATCTTCGCCAAGGTCCGGCAAAGGCTGGAAACACAGGGTCTGGTGACTCATGCGGACATCTTCAGCCAGCTCGCCGGTCAATTGACCTCAAGCCACAAGCGACCCTTCGATTTCGCGGTTGTCGATGAGGCCCAGGACATCAACGTGGCCCAGTTGCGCTTCCTCGCCGCCCTTGCCGGCAGCGACAACAGCTTGTTCTTCGCCGGCGATCTGGGGCAGAGGATCTTCCAGCAGCCATTTTCCTGGAAATCTCTGGGCGTCGATATCCGAGGACGTTCGCGCAATCTGCGGATCAACTATCGCACCTCCCACCAGATCCGCATGCAGGCCGACCGCCTGCTGGGGCCGGAAGTGGCCGATGTCGACGGCAATGTCGAAGAACGGCGCGGCACCATCTCGGTCTTCAATGGCCCGCCGCCGACCATTTTGACCTGCGATTCGGCAGAAGCAGAGACGCAGGCCGTGGTTCGCTGGCTGCAAGAGCGAACCGATCAGGGGCTGATGCCCCATGAGTTCGGCGTTTTCGTCCGCTCGGCCAACGAGCTGGAACGGGCGAAAGGTGCGGTTGCCGCCGCCGGTCTGCCGTATGTGATTCTCGATGAAAAGGTTGAGACCGTCAGCGGTCATGCATCCCTGAGTACCATGCACCTGGCCAAAGGATTGGAATTCCGCGCCGTGGTCGTCATGGCCTGTGATGACGAGATCATTCCCCTACAGGAACGGATCGAAACGGTCGCCGATGACGCCGACCTGCAAGAGGTCTATGATACCGAACGGCATCTGCTCTATGTCGCCTGTACGCGGGCTCGTGATCATCTGCTGGTCACCAGCGGGGATGTGCCTTCTGAATTTTTGGATGATTTGGCACCTTCTGTTTTCACAATTATCTAAGTCAATTCCAGCTTCGCTTTACTTCTCGATGATTGTATCCAGTTCAGCTTCGACCGCGTCGATAATGCCCTGATTTGTGCTATCCCACGTGTCCCAGCCACGGTCACGGTGGGCAAGAGCGACGGTGAGGGAATGAGCATGCTGCATGGCCGCCTCCGCATCCTCGGCAACGAGCCGGAGCCCGAGGCCATACCCAAGGATGTACCACCACGTCGAGGAGTCAGGGGTGGGGACGGTGGACCGGAGTAACTCATCGATTTCCTCAACAGAGTGGCACAGCCCCCGAAAATCGAATCGAGTTTTTAGTTGTTCAACAGACTCGTTGATGTTGTTCATACCTGTTCTCCTTTTTGTTTGTTGAACTGTTGATTGATATGTTCGATAGATAACAAATTGAAATTACATTTTTTCAGGTTTAAGTTCCTAATCGAAGATAGAATAGTCAAGAGTTGTTTCTTTTTTTATCGATTTTGATAGCTTTTTAATTAATCCACTAATAGAAGATAACGTATTATCAACTGTTGGCTTATCTATTTCTTTTTTATTTTTAGCTTCAAGTTTTTTCAAATGTTGATTTTTAATAACTTCCTCTTTGGTTAAACAGTCAAAATCCGGGGCCGAAATGAATAAATCCGCGCTTAATCGATGTCTCGACATTTGTACATAGATATTTTCCCGGCTTGCCATAATATCAGTCGCAAAAACATAGGTGCGGTCCACAGTCACACCCTGTGCTTTGTAGCTTGTGACGGCGTAACCGTGGGCGAGCTGATTATATTCGACCGACGAAAACCGGACGGATCGGGGCGGGTCGCCGTCGATTTTCGCGGTAATGATCCACTCGCCGGGGCGCTGGCCGGGCTGCATGAATTCCACGGTGGCGAGGTGGCCGTTCTTGACAGGCTGTTTGGTTTTGGCTGAAGGGTCAAAAACATTGGCGTTTTTCCCGAAACAAATCCGGTCGCCCTCGCGAATTTCCAGGGGCCGGGTGTTCCCAGCGCGGTCCGCCACGGTGATAACGCCACCGGCGCCCAGGGTCGGCCGGACGTGCTCGCGGGCCTTGCGGTTCAGCTCGGCCACGTCGTGGTTGAGTGAGCCGAGAATGAGGGATTTTTCCGGCGCCCGGCTGTCTCGCTGGTCCGCCCAGGCGTCGATGAGCCGGGCCAGGGTGGCCTGTCGGTCTGCCTCGACGTGGAGTCGACCTTGTGCGTGGTAGGCCGCCAGTCCTTCGGCGGCGCGACCTTGGGCAAAATGGTGGACCGCGTCGATAGCCCATTGGCCCGTCGGTTCGTCGGGGTCGCGGTCGATAGTCCGGCGGTCCTCGGCGTTGCGCTGCCTCCGGATTTCGTCGATCTTCAAGGCTCCGGTGCGCTCTTGAATCGCCCGGAAGGCCCCCCCGGCGCTGACTGGCTGAAGCTGGTCGGTGTCGCCGGTGAGGACCAGCTTGGCCCCGGCCGCTTCGCACCGGGACAGAATTTCCGCCATCTGGCGGCTGCCGACCATCCCCGCCTCGTCGATGACGACGATGGTCCTGGCGGTGAGCTGCTGCCGTCCATCGGCCAGGTCGGCGAGTAGCCGGTGAATGGTGTGGCTTTCAATTTTGGCCTCGTCTTTGAGTCCGGCGGCGGCTTTGCCCGCCAAAGCCGCCCCGATGACGTGATACCCCGCGTCCGCCCAGGCTTCCCGGCAAATGCCCATGACGTAGGATTTTCCGGTCCCGGCCATGCCCTGGACGCATACCACGCCGTCACGCCCGCCGACGATTGCCTTGATCCGGTCCCGCTGATTGTCGCTCGGGGTGGACCGATTACAGACGGCGGCGATGAGGTCGCCGGCCACCGGGTGTTTGCCTTCGCCCTTGCGCCCAGCGGCGCTGGCGCCAATACCGGCTTCGATCTCGACCATTTCGCGGGTGCTGTATCGGATTTGCCCGTCGTTCCGGCGAAGGCGCACGACATCCCCCCCGGCAAGAATTTTTTGGACGTGGTTTTCGATGTCGGCTGCGCCAAGACGACCCTGTGCGGCGACTGCGACGGCGCGGTAGATGTGGTGGTCCGGGACGACTGAGAGATTTTCGGTCAAGGTCCGCATGATGTCGGCAGCCGGGGGGATCTCCGGGATGGGCTCGGCCACGGCGGACCGGACGGCGGCGGGATCATGGCCGTATTCCTGCCCGGTCTGCTGCCAGGATTCGAACAGCTCGGCCCGGTTCAGTTCGCTTTTTTTATGCCGGGTGTCCAGACAGGCCACCTCGGCGGCTCGGGCACCGGAGAGTTTTTTTTCTTCAAGGGTCCGTTCGATTTCTTCCCGGCGTTTTGAGAATTCGTTTTCCAGGGCTCGGGATGAGCCCGCGATCCGGAATGCGTCGCCGTCCTGCTCGACGGCGAAGCCAAGGGCCTGCATCCGGGCGGCCAGTTCGGCTCGATAGATCGCCCCGGCCGCCATTTTTGCGCCGTACATATCCCGGACCTCAAGGGTTCCGAAAGTGCCGTCCTCCCGGCGGCACAGGTTCGCCACGAGACTGTGCGTGTGTAGCTGGGGATCCTGGGCGCGGCTGGTCCCGTGTTCATACGTCGCGACGATGAGACGGGCGGGCTCGTGTTCCGTTCCGCCATGCCCCCTACGGGTTACGGCGTATTTTTCCAGGTGCTGGATAGCCGCCCGGACGGCGACGTCTTGGGCGTGCTGAATGTCCTGCCGGGTGCGCTCGTCGGCCTGGCTCCAGACCACGGAGACGGATTTCGGGGCGGAGAAGGTGAAATCCCAGCCGGGGCGGTGGTCCTTGCCCGCCTGCTGCTGCAAGAGGGGATGACCAGTTAGGGGGTCCAGCCCGGCGAAAACCCGGCGATAGGCCAGGTCGGACACGCGGCCGTGAAGACCGAAGTCGGCGGACCCGGAACCGGCCCACTGGCCGGGGGGTTCGCCGCCGGCATGATAGTAATCCTCGGACGCCAGGTCGGCGTAATAGTCGAGATTCCGGATCGGCGCGATGCTGAGCATATATATGTCCTCGTGGTGGTTGGTTGGAGACAGGTTGGCCGATGTGGCCCCCCTGTGGGTGGTGGTCAGTCCATTTCGATTTCGGCCTGCTTCCGTGTGGCCGGGGTCGGGGTGGTCGGCGCGATGGCCGGGGCCTCCCGGACACGGTCGCGGGCGGCCTCGAAAGCGTCGAGGTGGGCTGACACGGAGCCCTGGAATCCGTGGAANNTGCACGGCGGCCTGCGAGCTGGTCGCGATGGACTGGATCGTCTCGGGCACGGTCTGACCGATCTGGTCGGCCATGTGGACCACGGCGGCGCCGATGACAGCCCCGGCGAGCTGCGGCGTGACCTGACCGCCACACTCGGCGTGCCAGCCCACGAAATCCTGCTGGATGTCGAGAGTCTGGTACATGGCGGGGGTCTCCGCCAGCTCCCCGGTCGTGGCCTGCTGTGCCGCGATGGCTTCCGACGTCCGGTCGAGCTGGTTCCATATTTCCCCGGCGATTTCCGCCGCTCGCCCCCCGGCCAAAAATTCAAGCCTGGTGTCGGTCGCGTCCGGGTCGGGACTAACATGGACGCCGAGGACGCGCACCTCGCCGACGCGGATGTCCACGATCTTGCCACCGGAGTCGGACATCGGGTCCGGGCGAGAATCGATCACGTCGATGTGGTCGATGTCGGCGCGGGCGTGCTGGATGGCCTGCTCGATGTCTGGGGCCATTTGCCGGAAAAACGACGCTCCCGGTCGTCCTGCGCTGAGACCGTCCGGACCAATCGCGAGGTTCCCGCCCCGGTCCATCCCTTCCCCGTATGTGTTCCGGGGGCCGTCGCCCCGGCTGGCGGTCACAGAGACATGGGCGTCGTAGTAGCTGCCGACTCCGGGCTCAGTGATGGCGATGTCGTGGATGATCCATTGCGTTTCCATGGCCTGTTTCTCCTGTTTTTGTTGGTTTTGATGCTCAAATTCCAGCATATACGCGCTCATTTTCCCCGCATCGCGGGTTGCCCGGTGGATTTCCATTTTGTCGCCTTCGAGGGCCTTAATCCATGAGGCGGCATAGGCGGCGGTATTTTTCGGGGTGTAGCCGATACCCAGCTCCCGGCCGGTGAGCATGGACGCGATTTCGGCCCTTAATTCCTCCCGGGCGTATTTCGGGGAGCCGAAAGCCCCGGACAGGTCTCGGTTTAACCGACTTTTGTGCCCGGTCCAGTGGGCAAGTTCGTGGAAAGCAACTGCATAATAGCCATCGGGGGTCGGGAATTGGGACCGCTCCGGCATGATAATGGTATCCCGGCCGGGCATGTACGCCGCTTTGTCCTGCGGGGCGTGGCGGATGTTTGCCCCGCTTCCGGCGAGGATCGCCTCTGCGCGGCGGTGGGCATCCCATTCCTCGATTTTCCGGGGTTCAAGGGGTGGGAGCCCGTCGATCTGTTCGCCATTAAAAACCAAGGCGTGGAATGACCGAGGCCGCTCAAGCTCGGAGCGGACCGTGATTTTTTCACCCGTTACTGAGTCCCGTTCGATCCGCTCCTCATGGGTTTTCCAGTAGGTAATCATGCAGGATTTTTCCCCCCGGCGAACCTGCGTCCCGAGTGCCTGCGCTTGGTTGAACGTCATCCAACGGGGGTCGGTCCGCCCCTGCATGGACAACCAGAGGGAATTCATGCCCCGATAGGGTTTGCCGGTGCTGGCGTTCACTGGCATGTCCATGCCCTCGCCCGGCGCCCATGCTCGCTGCCATGGGGCGGTTCCAGCTTCGATTTGCCGGATAATCTCGTCGGCTACCTGCTCATGCCAGTTTTTTTTCTCGGCCATTGTCTAGCCCTCCTCGTCCTCCGGGACCGCCCCGGTATCGTCGAGATCGTCGAAACTGGCGGCGGCCTCATCCTCGCTCATACTGTCGTCGTCGAAGAGGCCCAGTTGCCGGGCGTCGTCGGGGGTGTAGTCCTGCGGGTCGGGTCGTTTCATGCGTCACTCCTATCTAATAGATGTCGTCATAATCCCACGCCGATTTTTCCGGCTGGGGGGCCGGTTCAGAGGCCGGGGCCGGTTTTGCCGGTCGCCGGACTGCGGGTTTCGCGGCGGTCTTGGCGGTCCTCATGGCTTGGCTGAAAGTCACTAGCATGTCGAGCCCCTGGACCAGCCCGCCCAGGCCCACGGCGTCGGCGATGGCGGTCGCCATTTGTTCGGCTGCTTGGTCGACGCTGAATTCATCATTTCCCCCCTGCTCCTCCGGGGCGGGGCCGCTTCCGCCGCCGGTGATCCCTCCAGCTTCGGCGGTCGTCTCGGTCTCCGTGAGGTCCGGGGTGAGCTTGTCCGCGTGAACGGATTCCCGCTCCGGTGCCTCCGTGACCGTTGTGGGTAGAATGGTTTCGGTCCCGGCCGGTGGGTCTGCCGGGGTGTCGGTGGTCTCGTCGCCGGCCAATACCCACGGGGCGGGGTCATAGCTGGGGCGATAGAATTTTTGGGGGGGCCAGGGAAACAGGAGCCGGTAGATCGTGGCTCCGCCGGTCAGGAATAGTGCCCGGACTCCTCCGGCCTCCGGGCCCAAGGTGCTGGTGACCTCATCGGGGCGGATCACGGCCACGTCGGCGGATTCCCACTGCTCGTTTCGGGTCGTCCCCTGGCCGCCCTGGCCCAGGGGGGCGGTGGCGCTACTGATGCTCGACGAATACCGGCGGATGGCTTTTTCTCCGACGAGTCGGGAGAGCCAGACCGGGGTTTCGACGCCCTGAGTCCGGGCGATGAGGTAGGTTCCGACCATGCTACTCCAGGCGTCAACCGTGTTATCCCCGTACAATTCGCGCAGTTGAGCGATGTCCTGAATGCCAATCCAGACACAACAGCCCTTGCTTCGACCGATTTCCAAAAACTGACTAAAATTGTCGATTTTCCCGAGCTGGGGGAACTCGTCGAGAATGAGCCAGACCCGGCGACGGCTGTCGTCCGGGAGCTGGGGGGAATTAATCACACTGCCCAGGACCGAGATAATCGGCTGCATGTAGTTCCGGACCATTTCGGAGAATCGGCCATTGCCCTGGAGCACCAGGGTTTTTCGGGTCGCCTCGCGAGAATTCGGGTCGAGGAGCCACCGTCGGAACGAGAATTTCGGCCGGTTTTCCCAAGCGGCGGCCAGGTCACAGATAGGGGAGAGGTAAGCACCCATCTGAATAAGAAAACTAAGTGTCGTTTTTGACTCGGGATTTTCCACAGCGTGCCGGGCTTCCGGAACATGCCGCAGAACGATTTTTTGCAGTTGTTCGGCATCGACACTCGCCATTCTTTGGAGTTCGGCGAACCCCCATTTTTTTCCGAATTGGGATTGGCATTCGACCATAACGGCGGTGAGAATCTGCCGTGAACCGCTGGACCACATGGGATCACTGCCCTCCGGGATCATGCGGGCGGCGACGGTTTGGGCGTCGGCCTTGGTCAGCACGTCGGCCCCGATGTCCCATGCCCATGAGCGGGCGTCCCATGGGGCGAAAAGGGTGATTTCTCCAGATAGTTGTCTGGTAAAGTCGCCTTTGTTGTCGTGGATTATAATGCGGTCGCCCCTGCGCCTGGCCTGGGCAATGATCGGGAACAGCATGACCGTTTTCCCGCCGCCGACGCTGCCGGCGACAATCCCATGCCGGCTTTCCCGGTCCCGGCTGATTGAGAGAGACGGGTGGATGCGGATGCCCTCGCCGCTGAGTTTGGCCTCCGCCTGCATTTCCGCCTGGGCCTCGTCGAGGCTTTCCGAAAGTTTCCGCCCGGCTACGTGAATTTCGCTCGGGCCGGGTCTGGCTACCCACATGGCGGCCCAAACGGCGGGTCCGAGAGGAAGGGCGGCGGTCAGGAATGAGGAAACCCGAAGGGGCCAGAGCCAAATTCCGGCCTCCAAGGGGGCTTCCCAGACAAACATGAAGGACCAGCGGACCCATTTCCAGAGGCCGCGGCCTCCCTCCGGCCAGCCCCAGTGGGTGGCGAGGAGCCAAGCGGCGGCGGTCNNTCACAGCCGCCCCGCCGAGAACAACGACGAGCACGAACATAATAGCCCCGTCGACGATATCCCAGTGCGGGGCGGCTGTGGGTTGGGTTGCTGGCATGGTGGGCTCCTGTGAGTTATGCCGCAATTTTGGCGGCGGAGGTACTTGCGATGGGCTCGGTGAGGACCCTCATCCCGAGGGTCCGGGCGAGGCCGTACTCGATTTGTGCACCCTTCGACTGCTCCAAGCCCTCTAATTATTTGAGGCTGTGGAGCATGTAGCCTTCCCATTTCGAAAATTCCGGGGCTTCGGCCGGGTTTCGATTTCAAAGCCTGTGGACCGGAACTGAGCCGCCTTGCGGTGAAAAGCCGGGTAGTTGTAATCCGGGAAGCTGGTCAT
>DIVU01000051.1 GCA_002423365.1 Desulfuromonadaceae bacterium UBA6124
TGACATGGCCGAAAAGCTCCGATTCGACCAGATGTTCGGGGAGCGCCGCGCAGTTGACGTTGATCAGCGGCCCCCCACGCCGGGAACTAAGGCTGTGAATGCGGGCGACGAAAAGCTCCTTGCCGGTGCCGCTCTCGCCGGTGAGCAGGACGGTGGAATCGAGGGGCGCGACCGCCTCGACCATGGCCAGGGCCGCTTTGATCGCCGGGCTCTCGGCGATCAAAGCGCTGCGCTCGAAGGGCCGGGCCAGGATCTTTTTCAGCTGCAGGTTTTCTTCGGAAAGATCCTTCTTTTCGGTGATGTCCCGGCTGACCAAGAGGGTTCCCCGATATTCCCCGGCGGCACCGCGCACCGCCGTGTAGGTGTTATCGAAATAACGTCCCTGGGCCTGGATAACCCGGTGCCGGCTCGCCGCCCTGCCCTCCTTGAGACAGTTGAGCAACTCGTCGACCGCGGCGTGAACCCGGGCCGGATGCAGCTCATGGATGGGCCGGCCGACAAATTTCGCGGCGGAGACCCGGCGGATCCGTTCGGCGGCAGGGTTGAGGTAGATAATCCGATCCTCAGCGTCGAGGAAGATCACCCCTTCGTTCATCTCGTTGACAATGGCCTGAAATATTTCGCTCTGGGGATTCATGGAAAGAGCCTGCGGGGATGGCGACCGACAAGGGAGGGCGGTTTCCGGCCTTGTCTTACCGTCCGATATTGACTATAGTGACCGCCTTTTCCACGGGAGAACTTAAAATGATGGCAAACCACTGGACCAGTGTGATCCTCTTTTCCGTCCTGGCCGCCCTGGCCACGTTGCTCGGCATGGCACTGATCCTCTTCAAGGAGGAGTGGAGCCGGCGCAATTCCAACGACCTGATCTCCTACTCGGCGGGAGTGCTGCTCGGCATCGGCTTTCTGCACATTCTGCCCGAGGCCCTGGAACTGAACGAGCACGCCACTCTCTATCTGCTGGTCTCCTTCGTGGTCTTCTATTTTCTCGAGCACCATCTGCATTTTCATTCCGATCATGAGCAGACCCGGCACCTGCATGTGGACATTCCCAACAGCCACGACGATTGCTGCGCCAACCCCCACCCCATGGGGCTGGTCGCCTTTTTCGGCATGGGGCTGCATTCGCTGATCGATGGTCTGATTATCGGTACCGGCTTCGAAATCGACGCCCAGATCGGTTTGCTCTCGGCCCTGGCAGTCATCTCCCACAAGCTACCGTCCGGGGTTTCGATGTTCTCCATCCTGCTGCATTACGGCTATCCCAAGAGCCGCGCCATCCTCTACACCCTGGGCGTGGCCCTCGTCATTCCCGTGGGGGCCGTTACTTCCTACGCCCTGCTGCGCCAAGTGCCGGCGGATTTCCTCGGCATCATGATGGCCCTGGCGGCCGGTTCCTTCATCTACATCGCCGCCTCCGACCTCATTCCCGAATCCCACCGGGTACGGGGGATCAAAGGCAGCTTCGCCCTGGTCGGCGGTATTCTGACGGCGATGGCAGTCGGCTGGCTCGGCCACGGACACTGATCGGCGGAGTAAAAGACTGTTTTGAATGATGAATGATGATGAGCCCCCTTCACTCGTCACTCGTCACTCGTCACTCGTCACTCCCTACCTAGCGCAATCAGACGGATCGCCCTTGAGCTTGGCCAGGGCATGCGGCAGTGCCGGCAGGAGGACTTCGAGATTTTCCCGCACCCCCTTGGGACTGCCGGGGAGGTTGACGATCAGGCAGCGGCGGCGCACCCCGACCAGCGCCCGGGAAAGCATGGCGTGGGGGGTTTTCACCAGGCTGGCCTGACGCATGGCCTCGGCCATGCCGGGAATGTCGTAATCGAGCACCCGGGCCGTCGCCTGGGGGGTGCGGTCGCGGGGGGAGAGGCCGGTACCGCCGGTGGTGAGAACCAGGTCGAGCCCGGCGCCGTCGACCCAGTCGACCAGGGTGGAGACGATCAAATCCTCCTCGTCGGGAATTACCTGATAGCGCCTGACCTCGCCGAGTCCGGCGACCATCTCCCGCAAAATCTTGCCGCTCTCGTCCTCCCGGGCGCCACGCGCCCCCTTGTCCGAGAGGGTGAGAACACCGATGGCGAAATCGGTCATGGCTGCGCCTCCTCAACCCGCAAGGCATCGCCCGTACGCACCGCCCCACCCTGCAGAACCCGGGCGAAAATTCCCTCCTTCGGCATGACGCAGTCGCCGGCCTGATGATAGATGGCGCAGCGGGTGTGGCAGACCTTGCCGATCTGGGTCACTTCCAGCAGGGCCCCATCCCCCACCCGCAGTCGCGTGCCGATGGGCAGGGTGTTGAGTTCGATCCCCTCGGTGGTGAGATTCTCGGCGAAATCGCCGGGGCCGACGGTCAGCCCGGCGGCTCGCATCTTGGCGATGCTTTCCAAGGCCAACAGACTGACCTGGCGATGCCAGTCGCCGCCGTGACCGTCCCCGGCCAGGCCGAAGTTTTCCAGCAATTCCCCCCGCCCCACATCCTTCTTGCGTTCCCCTTTGCCGGGGCTGAGGCAAACCGCGACGATCTTCCCCTCAATCATGGACTACTCCTTTAGTTCCGATTTCCCTCTTCCCCAGGGCCCCTGAGCGAAGGCGAAGGGCTACCGCCCCTTCTGCTCCTTGGCCAGCAGGATGCGCCGGGCGTTGTTGACCAGCACCGACGACACATCCCGGCTCTTGGCCAGGGCTTTGAGATCCCGCTCGCTCAGAATGCCCATGAACCGTAGGGCCTTGGGCAACGGCGTACGATTGTGCATGACCAGTGCCCGCTTGATTTCGTAGTTTTTCAGCCACTCGTTATTGAGGGTGATCAGCCGGATCAGTTCCTCGCTCGAACTCTTGTTCTTGGCGATGGCGAGGACTTCGCCATCGGTGATGCGGGGATTTTTCAGAACTGCGGCGGAGACCAGCTTGTTGGCTTCCTTGATCAGGATGCTGCGCCATTCCTTGTCGCCGGTGAGTGCCATCTTGATCTTTTCGGCGACAAGCATTTCCAGCGATTGCTGATATTTGGAGAGATTGACCGAATCTTCCTCGACCTGATCGTCCTCCGTCTCGCTTCCGGAAACTTCGACTTCGTCCCCGTCATCATCAGGCAACGTCTCAGGTTCGGGCATCGGTGCCGAAACCGGCAAGCCGTGATGAGCCTTGGTTTCGGCGTCAACCCGAGGGTTGGCGATCAGCGCCTCGCGCAGCTCGGGGGCACTTTCCAGCAACCGCTGTTTGGAGGCGAAGAGGGCGAAGACCGGTCCCCGGCAATGGGTGGCAATATTGATCAGGGTCGGCAACGTGATATCGGGGGATTTGAGCAGGGCGCCGACCACCCGCACATCCTCCAGTCGCACCCGGGCGATGAGTTCCAGGTGTTTGGGGTGCAATTCCCCCTCGGCGGCGATGAGATCGGCCAGTTCGCCGCTGTCCGTGGCGGAGAGGGCGTCGAGGACCGCATCCTTCACCATTCGGTCGGCGCTCTGGAAAAGAAAGAGGTAGACAGTCAGCAGATCCTTGAGGGATAGCGAACCCTCGCCGCGCAACGCCGCCAGATGATCCTCGCGGGAAGCCTCCTTGATTAGCCGCACCACCGCCGGTGAAACCATCAGCTGGTTCGGCTTAGTTCCGGATTGCGGCATCCCTGACCTCCATCATTGCGACCATCGAGGGAAGTTGTGCGCCCTGGCGGGTTTTCATGCCTACCTCATGGATTGCGCAGAACCCGCGCCTCCAGACCGGCGGCCCGGGCCTGGTCGGCGATCTTTTCCGCTTGCGCCTTATCGGCGAAACCGCCGAAAGAGACACGCCACAAGGTGGTTTCCACATCGGCCCGCTCCTCGGTCACCGGCACGCCCCGCGCCGCCAAGGCCTGGCTGGCGGCCTGCGCTTTATTCGGATCGCTGTAGGACCCGGCATAAAGGGCCAGGGCATCCCCCCGGGGCAGGGTAAAATTCTTAGGGACGACGGGTTCCAGCTCCCGCGATTTCGCCCGGGCGGTTTCGGGGGGATAGGCACCGACCAGGAGCCGGGTAACGGACTGGGTTTTAGTCAGCGGCGTCACCTGGGCATCGTAACCCAGCTGCTTGATTTTCCGGATCGCCTGATCGCGATTAACCGTTTCACCATAGGCTCCGGCCTGGATCATGAAGGGTCCGCCAACGGTGGGAACAGAAACCGGAGCCGGTTTTTCCACCGAGGTTTTTTCCGGCGCGGGTTTCGCCTGCGGGACGGGTTTTTCCGTCATGGCTTTCGGTGTCGCCGGACTCGGAGTCTTGGCCGGGGGGAGAGAGGCGGTTCGCACCGGAGCGGGGGCGGGCTTGACGGGCTCTTTCTTCGGTGCAACCACAGCCGTAACGGGCGGCTCAGCGTTACCGCCTTCCACCGTGCGCGCTTGGGCATCCGCCACAGCGGTAGGCGTGGGCGTAGCCGTCGACCCCGGAGTCCAGGCGGAACCGATCGGTTGCGCCTCGGGCACAACTGTCGGGGAAATTTCCCGCAGAGTCCCCCGGGGAACTTCGGTCGCCACCGCCACCTGCCCTTCCGCGAGCGTCGCTGCCGGGCCTTCGCCGCCCCCCACCGAACCGCCTTCGGGACGTTCCGGCATCTCCAGGGTCTGCTTGCTCGGAAGCGGCTCGACCTTCGGACGGGCGTCGGGGGGCATCGGGCTGGAGGTGAAATAGTAAAAGCCCACGGCGGACAGGAGCATGACCAGCGCCCCGTAGTAGATCATACGCGACGAGGACCGGGACGGTTTGCGGCGACGGGGCTCGTCTTCGTCCAGCGCCAGGGAACTCCTCGCCGCAGAAGGCTTCAGCGGGGGTTCGCCGGCGAAGTCGTCGTCGGCAGGGTCCTCCTCGGCCAGGGTGAAATCTCCCTCGGATCCGGCATCGAACTTGCCCCATCCGTCATCGGCACCGAAATCGTCGTCGGGCTGTCCAAATGTAAAATCCTTGTCGTCATCGTCCTTCATAGTCTCATCCCTGCCTTGTCCGATTTACCCGGGAGCCCGCCATGGGCTCGCCATGGTTCAAAAAACCGGCGGCCCTCCCGGGAGGGCCGCCGACGTCCTATCATTCCGCCGCCGCGCTCTTGTGCTCGGCCAGAATCTTGGCCGTCAGGTGGGGCGGTACTTCTTCGTAGTGAGAAAATTCCATGGTAAAAAGGCCCCGGTCCGAGGTCATGGAACGCAGGTCCGGCGCGTACTTGAGAACCTCCGCCATGGGTACCTGCACGGCGATGTTCTGGCTTCCACCCTGGGGTTCGACGCCGAGCACCTTGCCGCGACGGGAGTTCATGTCGCCGATGACATCGCCGACGCAATCGTCGGGGACGGTGATTTCCATGTGCATCACCGGTTCGAGCAGGACCGGATTGGCTTCCTCCATGCCTTTTTTGAAGGCCATGGATCCGGCGATTTTGAAGGCCATTTCCGAGGAGTCGACACTGTGATGCGATCCGTCGTACAGGGCTACCGAGAAATCCTGCACCGGATAACCGGCCAGGATTCCATGTTTAATGGATTCCTGAATCCCTTTGTCGACCGCCGGGATGAATTGGCGGGGAATGACGCCGCCAACGACCTTGTCGATGAACTGGTACCCCGCGCCCCGCGGCAGGGGAGCGATTTCGATATGGACATCGGCAAACTGGCCGCGTCCGCCCGATTGCTTTTTATGACGATAATGCTGTTTGACGGACTTTTTGAAGGTTTCGCGATAAGGCACTTTCGGCTCTTTAAGCAGCACCTCGACGCCGAACTTGCGCTTGAGCTTTTCCACCGCGACCTCGACATGGACCTGACCCATGCCGGAGAGGATCATTTCCTTGGTTTCTTCATCCCGCTGCACGTTGTAGGTGGGGTCTTCCTCCATAATCCGGTGCAATGAACTCATGATCTTATCTTCGTCCCCCTTGCTCTTGGCCGCCAGGGCGAAGGAGATGACCGGCTTGAGGGCCATCGGGCTTTCGTAAACAATGGGTTTGGCGGCATCGCAGAGGGTATCGCCGGTAGCGGTCTCCTTGAGCTTGGCCACGGCGACGATGTCGCCGGCTTCGGCCTCGGTCAAAGCACGCTGTTTTTTCCCTTCCAGTTCGAAGATCTGACCAATGCGCTCGCTGCATTCCTTGTTTGGATTGTAGACCGTCGAATCGCTCTTGAGGGTGCCCGAATAGACGCGGAACAGAGTCAGCTTGCCGGCATAGGGATCGCTGATGGTCTTGAAGACCATGGCTGAAAAAGGCTCCTTCGGGTCGGGGCGACGCTGTTCGGCGTCGCCGTTCTTCGGATTTTTGCCGTACTGGATGCCCTTGTCGATGGGGGACGGCAGGCAGTTGACGATTGCATTGAGCAGGTTGCGCACGCCGATATTGGCGGTGGCGCTACCACAGAGAACCGGGGTGAAGACCTTGGTCAGGGTGCCTTCACGCAGGCCGCGAAGGAGTTCGTCGCGATCGAGGGATTCCGTCTCCAGGTATTTCTCCATCAATTCGTCGTCGGCCTCGGCCGCCGCTTCGACCATGCTGAAGCGCAGGCGCTGGGCTTCCTCCAGATACTCGGCGGGGATATCTGTTTCATCATAGGTCCCCTTACCGTCGAACTTGAAGAATCGGGCCTTCATGTCGATCAGGTCGATGATCCCCTTGAATTCCTCGCCGGAACCGACTGGCATGGCGATGGCGATGGCCCGGGTATCGAGACACTTTTGCACATCGTCGACCGCTTTGAGAAAATCGGCGCGGTCGCGATCCATCTTGTTGACGAAGACGATGCGCGGCACCTCGAACTCGTTGGCCCACTCCCAGATTTTCAGGGTCTGGGCCTTGACGCCGTCGACGGCGGAAACGACCAGGACCGAGCCGCCGAGAATGCGCAGGCAGTTGCGGGTATCGTGAAGAAAGTTGGTATAGCCGGGGGTGTCGACGATGTGCAGACTGCAATCCCCCCACTCGCAATGGTTGAGGCTGGAGCTGATGGT
The DNA here is from genome assembly GCA_002423365.1 of Desulfuromonadaceae bacterium UBA6124. Classification (GTDB taxonomy): domain Bacteria; phylum Desulfobacterota; class Desulfuromonadia; order Desulfuromonadales; family Trichloromonadaceae; genus Trichloromonas. The sequence goes on from DIVU01000051.1 coordinate 6,975, forward strand.
GATCTGCCGCCTGATCTCCTCGGGCTCGAAATCCATGGTCGAGGTACCGTCATCGACCCGGCCGAGACGATCGGTCATGCCGGTGTTGTAGAGGATCGCTTCGGTCAGGGATGTCTTTCCGGCATCCCCTTGCCCGACAATTCCCAGGTTACGCAGTTTGGCCGTTTCATACTTTCCCATGATTCCTCCTTACAGTTCACCTCAGGGTGAAACCAGCTACAGGATTGACGTCAGGAAACAACGAATACGGGGACCGACCCCGGCAATCTCAACTCGGCCTGCAAAAGCGGAGCAAACGGATTCACCTTATTTATTCAGCAGTTTTAGCTCCTTTGTTGCGATGATGAATGATCCTCAAGCCCTCCAGGGTCAGCATCGGCTCAACCGCGTCGATGCCTTGGGAATCACCAGCCACCAACGGCGCCAGGCCGCCCGTCGCCACCACCAGCGCCGGCTCCCCCAATTCCCGGTGCATGCGCGCGACAATGCCGTCGACCAGCCCGACATAGCCATAAAAGATACCGGCCTGCATGCTGTTGACGGTGTTCTTGGCGATGATCTGGGACGGACGGCGGATATCGACGCGGGGGAGCTTGCTCGCCCGCATGAAAAGCGCCTCGGCGGAAATGGCCACCCCCGGCGCGATGGCGCCGCCGAGGTATTCCCCCCGGGCGGAGATGCAGTCGAAGGTGGTGGCCGTGCCGAAATCGACGACAATCAGGGCGCGGCGATATTTCTCATAGGCCGCCACGGCGTTGACGATGCGGTCGGCGCCGACCTCCTTCGGGTTGTCGTAGAGGATCGGCATACCGGTCTTGATGCCAGGGCCGACGACGTAGGGCGGCTTGTCGAAACAGGACTGGCAGAGCTGCACGAAGGTGTCGAGGACCGGCGGCACCACGCAGGCGATGATGACATCGTCGACCTCGGCGAAGGTCTGTCCGGAAAGACAGAAAAGGCGTTCGATGACGACGACGTACTCGTCAGTGGTGCGGGTCTTGTCGGTGGTGATCCGCCAGTTACGAACCAGGGTTTCGCCGTCGTAGAGTCCGAGAACCGTATTGCTGTTACCGATGTCGATGACCAGAAGCATGAAGAAGTCGCGTATCCATTTCGAGGTTTGAGGTATTCGGCGTCATCCCTTGGGCGATGTCCGCTCCAGGGGACGGACATCCCCGGCAAGGATCTTTTCTAGGACGCCGTCGGCGCGAACCAGCAGGCCGCCGTCGCTGTCCAGCCCTTCGACCCGCCCCCGGATCAGCCGGCTTTGGCAATCGACCTCCACGTCCCGGCCGATCAGGTCGCACAGCTCTTCCCAGGCGCGAATGACGGGGGGAAAACCGGAGGCCAGATACTCACCGTAGAGGCTGTCCAGATGGCGATAGAGGGCGCGGGCGAAGGCCAGGCGGGAGACTTCGCGGCCGGTTTCGATGGCCAGGGAGGTCGCCGGATAGCGGAAATCGTCGGGGAATTGCCCGGGACGCATATTCAGGTTGACGCCGATGCCAAGGACGATATAACGCACCCCCTCGGTTTCGGCATTCATTTCGTTGAGCAGCCCGGCGACCTTGCGGCCACCCAGCAGCACATCGTTAGGCCACTTGACCAACGGGCGGAGGCCGCTGATCTCCGCCACCGCCCGGGCCACGGCCACGGCGGAAAGGAAGGTGAGTTGCGGACCGTCGTAAGGGAGAATCGGAGGGCGAAGCAGAATCGAGGTATAGAGATTGACGGCCGGCGGCGAGGCCCAGAAGCGGCCGAGACGCCCCTTGCCCGCCGTCTGCCGGTCGGCAATCACCACCGTCCCTTCGGGATGGCCGCGATCGCCGAGTTCGCGGGCGCGCAGATTGGTGGAGTCGGTTTCATCGAAAAAGACCAGCTCCCGACCGATGATGCGGGTCTCAAGACCGGCCCGCACCTCCTCGGCGAGCAGAACGTCAGGCAGGGAGGTCAAACGATAACCTCGGGAAGGGAGCGCTTCGATGGCATAGCCAAGACCCCGCAAATGCCGGATCTTTTTCCAGACGGCGGTACGCGAGACCCCCAGCTTTCGACTGATCTCCTCCCCGGACAGCAGCGTTCCAGGATGGGCGCGAAAGAGTTGCAGGATGTCTTCGTGTTCCAGTCGTTGCCCCATGGGGTCTATGGCCTGTCCTTATTGAAAGAGCATGGAAATATCGGCGGAGCGGTAGGAATGGGTCAAGGCCCCGACGGAAATGAAATCGACGCCGGTTTCCGCGATGCTGCGCACGGTGTCGAGATTGACCCCGCCCGAGGCTTCGGACAACGCCCGGCCATCGATGAGTCGGACGGCATCCGCGAGCATGGGAACATCCATATTGTCGAGCAGGATGATATCGGCCCCGGCCTCAATCGCTTCGGCCACCTCGGCGAGGTTCTGGGTTTCGATTTCGATGCGCAGGGTGTGGGGCGCCCGGTTGCGCGCCCGCTCGACGGCGGTGGCGATGCCGCCGGCGGCGACGATGTGATTTTCCTTGATGAGGATACCGTCGTACAGGGAGGTACGATGGTTGCGCCCGCCGCCCATGCGCACCGCGTATTTTTCAAGGACGCGCAGTCCCGGCGTGGTTTTGCGGGTGTCGACCAGGGTCGCCCGGGTGCCCTCGACGGCACGGACGTACTGGGCGGTCAGGGTGGCGATGCCACTCATGCGTTGAAGCAAATTCAGCGCGACCCGTTCCCCTTGCAACAGCAGCGCTGCCTCCCCCTTGATCCAGGCAAGCACCTGGCCACGGGCAACCGCGTGGCCGTCCTCGACGATCTTCTCGAAAGCGACCCCATCGCCGACCAGTCGAAAAACCCGGGCGGCGACATCAATGCCCGCCAGGACAAAATCCTCCTTGGCGACCAGTTGCGCCCGACCGGGAGTCCCCGGGGCTACCGTGGCCAGGGTGGTGACATCCCCCAGGCCGATATCTTCATGCAGCGCCGTCTGGATGATACGATCGATTTCAAACATTTGAACTCCTGCCTAACATATTGAAAACGCTTTTTATATAGCACACTGACAAAAGCACTCGCAACTGAAAAGCCCGAAGGCCGGCAAACTTATTATCCCCTTCGGGACGGCGGATTTAATCTTTACATTTTCAGTGGTTGTGCTAGAAAAAGAGGTCATTTAAAATTGGCCCCGAACCGTCGCGCGAACGCCGGCCGGGGCGCATTTTTCCCTCCCTTCTCCCCGGAGTTGCTCGTGACCCGCAAACCCTTTGTGCCCGTCCTGATCGCCCTGACCCTGGCCTGCGGCGCCTGCGTCAGCAACAGCGCCTACCAGCAGAAACTCGACGAAAACGACTTTATCACCCGACAACTCGGCGAGATGGAAGCCGACTGCCAGCTGGTGAAAGATCGCCGGGACTACCTGGTGAAGCTTAATGGCGATCTGGAACAGCGCCTGCACGAGCTCACCAGCCAGGAAACCCGGCAGCGGGCGGAACTGAAAAAGTCGCGGGAGGATATCGAGCGACTGGAGAAGATCCTCTCCTCGCGCTCCACTGAAACCGGCACCGCCATGAAGGAGATGCGCCAGACCATCGACCGTCTGGAGGAGAAAAATCGCGATCTGGAGCAGGAACGCCTGGCCCGGGAAGCACGCATGGCAAAAATTCGTGAGACCTATGACGAACTGACCGTGCTGCTGGCGGCGGAAATCGGCCGCAGGGAAGTCGTTCTCGACATCCATCCCGACAGTCTCTCCATCGACCTCTCGGAAAAAATCCTCTTCGATTCGGGGGCAACCGAGGTCAAATCAGAGGGATTGGAGGTGCTGCGCCGTCTGGGCGGCGTCCTTACCAATCTCCAGGGAAATGATATCCGCATTGAAGGGCACACGGACAATGTGCCGATCAGCTCGCGCCTCCGGGAAAAATTCCCCAGCAACTGGGAGCTCTCGGCGATGCGGGCGGCCAGCGTCCTCCATTTTCTGCAGGAGACGGTCGGCCTGCCCGGGGAACGGCTCGCCGCCGTCGGCCACGGGGAATTCCGGCCGGTCGGCGACAACGCCACTCCCGAAGGTCGGATGCTCAACCGGCGTATTCGGATCCTGCTCAAACCGCAGGACCTGCCGACGCTCCCCTGAACCTGTCCATGGCTACGACCGAATGGATCTTCTGGGACAACGACGGCGTTCTGGTCGATACGGAAGACCTGTATTTCCAGGCCTCGGCGGAGCTGCTGAGTGAGACCGGCGTCAAGCTCAGCCGCGAGCAGTTCATCGAAATCTCCTTGCGACGCGGGGAGAGTGTCTTCGACCTCGCCGAGGGGGACAAGCCCTATCTCGACAGCCTGCGGGAACGCCGCAACCGGCGCTACGCCGAACTCCTTGCGCAAGGGGTGGCGCCCATCGCCGGGGTCGCCGAAACCCTGCGCGCCCTGCACGGCCGGGTCAGAATGGCGATCGTCACCAGTTCCCATCGTGACCATTTCGACCTCATCCATCAAGGCACGGGGCTGATGGGCTACTTCGATTTCATTCTTACCCGCGAGGATTACCGGCACACCAAACCCCACCCCGAGCCCTACCTGACCGCTATCGCCCGATGCGCCGGAGACCCGGCGCGCTGTCTGGTGGTGGAAGATTCGCAACGGGGGCTGAAAGCCGCCGTCGCCGCCGGCCTCAGGTGCCTGGTCATTCCGGGGGATCTCAACCGGCACAGCGACTTTTCAACCGCCCACGCCATTCTTCAGGGCATTTCCGAAGTTCCCGCCTACCTTCGCTAACCGCCAACTGCTTCCTCCCCCATACA
>DIVU01000204.1:0-147 GCA_002423365.1 Desulfuromonadaceae bacterium UBA6124
TGATTTCCTGCACCAGTTCAGCGGTATGCTGGATGTCCGGAATCATCTGGGACAGCATGGTTCCTGCCTTTTCCGCCACCTCGACACTGCTTCCCGAAAGCTCACTGATCTCGGCGGCTGCCTTCTGGCTGCGCTCGGCCAGCTTGC
>DIVU01000204.1:186-2913 GCA_002423365.1 Desulfuromonadaceae bacterium UBA6124
GGGCGATCTCCTCGATGATGGAAATTTTGCCCGCAATCTCCTTCATGGCGGCGACGGTGGCACTGACCGCCGCGCCCCCTTCTTTCACCACTTCGTAGGACTTGAGGGCGATCTTTTCCGTCTGCAAGGCGTTGTCGGCATTCTGACGGATATTGGCGGCCATTTGCTCCATGGAACTGCTCGCCTCCTCGGCGGCGGCCGCCTGTTCCGTCGCCCCCTGGGACATCTCCTGCGAAGTGGAACTGAGCTGCTGGCTGCCCGAGGCGACGTTATCGGCGGCGGTGCGCACCTGCTGTACCACCTCGCGCAGGCTCGCCACCATCTCCTTGAGGGCGAGCAACAGGCGGTCTTTTTCGGAACGCTCTTGCACCTCGACCAGCAGATTTCCGCCGGCAATCGCCTCGCTCATCCCGGTCACGCTGTTCATGGCTTCGATCAAAGCGTTGAGATTGAGACGGATCTTGTCAAAATCCCCCCGGTAAGCCACGGTCAGGGGTTCGGGGAGATCTCCCCGAGAGATGCGGTCGAGATTCTCTTGCACCACCGAAAGCGGTGCCATGAAGGCCTCGACCAGGTTGTTGGTGCCGACGATCAGCTCCCGCCAGGAGCCGGTCAGCTCGCCGACGGCGGCGCGGGTGTCAAGCCGCCCGTCGTTGACCGCGCCGGTGAGTCTTTCCATCTCCACCAGTACCCCGGCGACGGTCGCCTTCATGCGCCCCATGGCCCGGCCCAGATCGCCGATTTCATCCTTCTGATCAATGCCGAGTTCCGCGTTCATCTCCCCCCGGGCCAGGGCCTCGGCGAAGACCACCCCTCGCGCCAACGGCCCGGTGATGCTACGGGTGATGAACCAGCCGATAAAGAGGGCGACAAAGAGCACCGCCGCCGCCATGGCGTAAATCAGGGTGCGCATCGCCTGGCTGTTGAGGAAAACCTCCTTGAGACTGGCGTCGGCCTCGTCGATCTGAGTCTTCTTCAGGCCTTCGATCCGCTCGGCAAGCTGGGTGGCGGTGGCGTCGAAACTTTCCATGGCGGCATTCCCCGCCTCCAACCCCTGGGCCAGGTAGACTTCGGCCATGCCCCGACCGTCTTTATAGTATCTCTCGAAGAGTTCCAACGTCGCGTTGATCTCGGCCAGGGATTGCTGATCGTTTTCCGCCGTGAACATCGCCCGGTACTTTTCCAGCCCGGCGCGGAAGGCTTCGGCGGCCAGTTCCGCCTCCTTGAAACCCGCCGGGTCATGGGTGGCGGAAACGTCGGTAAGAAACTGTTGCACCTGCACCGTGGCCAGGCTCATTTCCGTGGCAACCAAGGTGAAGGGGAAGCTCTCTTCCTCCAGGTGAGCGATCTGGCCCACCATCGTTTCGGTATTAACAAGCACCACGGCCATGGTGACACCGATCAAAAGCAGAATGGCGCCGAATCCGACCGTCAGCTTTTTACCGATTTTCAGATTTTTCCACTGCATACTCTTCCCCCTTCTCTTGGCCGCGCCAAGCATCCGCAATGCTGTTCATGCTGATTCTCGGTTTATGGTCTTTTCCGCCCTCCGGTGTTGCGCGCGTCACTGCACCATCAGCAAAACATTAAAAGATAATCTTTCCCATAAAAGGGATTTCCTCGACGGTCGCCCCCATCACTTGACCGCATCGCCCTCTCTCAGGCGACGGCCGATACTCCTGAATCCCGCACGGCAAGCAGCTCATCCCCGCTGAAAATCTTGTCGATGTCGAGAATGATGATGAAACGCTCATCGCGCCTGCCCATGCCGCGAATGAAGTCGGTGCGCAGTTTCGTGCCGATTTTCGGCGCCGGTTCGATCTGCTGCGGCTCCAGGTCGAGTACCTCTTGTACCGAGTCCGCCAGGGCGCCAAGGATCGTGGTTTCCCCTTCCACCTCGACCTCAACGATAATGATGCAGGTGTTCACGGTCGGCTCGGTCCGGGGCATGCCGAACTTGAGCCGCATGTCGATCACCGGCACCACGCCGCCGCGCAGATTGATGACCCCGCGCATGAATTCCGGCGTTTGCGGCACCTTGGTGATGCTGGTGTAGTCGAGCACCTCACGCACCTTGTCGATACCTAGGGCGAAAACTTCTTCATCAAGTTTGAAGGTTAAATACTGGTGGGTTTCGATGATTTTTTCGGCGGACATGCTTCCTCCTTGGAAAAAGCAATCACTATCGGTTTCGGCCGGCGCCATGGGGGGCCGGGGGCCTCATGATCGGGCGTGCGCTCAGTAGCTTTCGAACTCGTCATCGAGTCGATCCCGGGGCACCTGCATATCGATCAGCAAGCCTGCCCCGGCATGCACACTCCCGCCTTTCGCCGAGCGGCCGGAACCGGGACGGGGCGACGCGTTCAACTGTTTGCGAGCCGGCGCCGCCGCGCCACGAGGGGAACGGGCGGAACCGCCGCCCCCCTGGTCAACCCGGAAAAAAGCGATGATCTCCTGCAGCTGCTCGGCCTGGCTNNCCGAGGCGTTCTGCTGAATGACCTGATCGAGCTGCTGGATCGCCTGATTGACCTGCTCGGCGCCGGTGTCCTGTTCCTTGCTGGCGGCGGTGATCTCCTGCACCAGCTCGGCGGTGCGCTGAATGTCCGGAAGCATCTGACCGAGCATGTTGCCGGCCGTTTCCGCCACGCCGACGCTGGTCCCCGACAACTCGCTGATCTCGGCGGCGGCTTTCTGGCTGCGCTCGGCCAGCTTGCGCACCTCGGCGGC
>DIVU01000205.1:0-8060 GCA_002423365.1 Desulfuromonadaceae bacterium UBA6124
GATGCTGTTCGCGGAATTCGCTCAGCACCATGGCCAGGGTGTAGGGTTCCTCGCCGGAAGAGCAACCGGCGCTCCAGATCTTCATCTTGCCCCGTTCGGCGGTGCCGATCTTGAGCAATTCGGGAATGACGGTCTGGGTAAGATAGGTGAAATGGTTCGGCTCGCGGAAGAAATCGGTCTTGTTGGTGGTCACCGCGTTGGTCAGATGCACCATCTCCTCGGCCAGACCCTGGTCGCTGAACAGGTAGTCGCAATAGGCGCCGTAGCTGTCGAGCTTGAGGGCGCGCAGCCGCTTGGCCAACCGCCCTTCGAGCATGGTGGCCTTGCTCGGCGGCATCTTGATGCCCAGCTCGTCATTGATGAAGCAGCTCAGGCGCTGAAAGTCCTGGTGGTGTAGGCTCATGGTCCCTCAGGAGGTGTAAAGTGTGAGGCGTGGGGGGTGAGGGCATTTAACCCTTCACTCCTCACGCCTCACATGTTCCTATCAGAACTGCTCGAAGGCTTCGTCTAGCTTATCTCTGCCGCCATTCAAATCGATCAGCAGACCACTCCCCCTGCCGCCAGCGGTGCTCTGTTTGCTGGTCACATGGGCAATGACTGACGGTTTCGCTTTTTGAACGGACACAGACTTTCGGACTACCCCTGCGGAGTGGAGATCGATCCTAAAGAAGGCGATGGTCTCCTGCAGCTGCTCGGCCTGGCTGGAGAGTTCCTCGGAGGTCGAAGCCATCTCCTCGGAAGCCGAGGCGTTCTGCTGGATGACTTGGTCGAGCTGCTGGATCGCCTGGTTCACCTGCTCGGCGCCGGTATCCTGCTCCCTGCTGGCGGCGGCGATCTCCTGTACCAGCTCGGCGGTGCGCTGGATGTCCGGTACCATGCGCGCCAGCATCTCCCCGGCCTTCTCGGCAATGTCGACACTCTTGCCGGAAAGCTCCCCGATCTCCCCGGCGGCGTTCTGGCTGCGCTCGGCCAGCTTGCGCACCTCGGCGGCAACGACGGCGAAGCCCTTGCCGTGCTCCCCGGCCCGCGCCGCTTCGATGGCGGCGTTGAGGGCGAGCAGGTTGGTCTGCCGGGCGATTTCCTCGATGATGTTGATCTTCTCGGCAATCTGCTTCATCGCCCCGACCGTTTCGGTCACCGCTTTGCCGCCCTCTTGGGCATCTTGGGCGCTCTTGATGGCGATCTTTTCGGTCTGCATGGCGTTGTCGGCGTTCTGACGGATGTTCGCCGCCATCTGTTCCATGGAACTGGATGCTTCTTCAGCGGCGGCGGCCTGCTCCGTTGCCCCCTGGCTCATCTCTTCAGAGCTGGCCGAGAGTTCCTGACTACCCGAGGCGACGTTGTCGGCGGCGGACTGGACATTGGCGACAACGTCCTTGAGTTTTTCCACCATGTTTTTCAGCGAGGCATAGACGCTCTGCATATTCGTGATCTTCAGGTTCATCGCCAGGGTTAGATCGCCCTGTGCAATCTTATTGGTGATTTCAGCGATGATCGACGGGTCGCACCCCAGTTGCCGCAACACCCCTCTGGTGATGATCAGGGCCACCAGAATCCCAAGAATGATCGCACCGGCGGCGCCGCCGAGCATTAGGGCATTGGCAGAAGAAATTTGGGCATTCATGGCCTCGCGCTGGGTGGCGCTGGCCTCGGCGCAGACCTTGCCCACCGCCACCGCCTCTTCCAGCATCTTGCGGTTCGCTTCTTCCTGCTTTTGCAAGGCCTGATTATAAGCGGCGCCGGTTTGCAGGTATGTCCCGACCAGATTTTCCACCTCGACCGCAGCGGCAGCCATCTCCGGATACCCTGTTACCATCCCCTTCCAGGCAACCAGCCCCTCTTGCAGTTTCTTCACCTGCTCCTGAAAGTTGTTCCAGGTCTGCTCGGTCGCTTTCCACCCGAAATAGACGGCGCTGACGCGCAACAGCAGAAACTCCTGGTTGACCAGTTCTTCGAGGCCATTCTTGATAGTCACCAGTTCGCCAAAAACCTTCAGGTCGTTAGCCGCAGTCGCCCGTTGCAGGGCTGGGTCGATGAACTCTTTGTCCTGTCTGGTTTTGGTGGCTGTGAAGCTCCGTCCCAGCTCCCCCCATTTGCCGAACAGGCTGATTTTTTCCTGATCCAGGGCCACGTACTCCCCCATCAGTCCCTGATAACGTTCCACCCCGGCGATGATATTGTCGGCGGCCTGGCGGTTGGCCGGTTGTGTGAAAGTCTCTTTCAATTCGCGGGTGCGGGCGATGAGTTCCCCGGCCTTGACCTTGCCGGCTTCGAAATACTGCTGGTCGTTGTTGATGATGTAGGATTTGTTGTCTTCCCGCACCTCCAGCAGTTGCTTGACGATCCAGTCGAGGGTGCCGACTTTTTCAACCCGATCGACAACTCCGGCCATACCGGACCAGCCGACCAAGGCGATGACCGCCGAAAGCAGCAGCACGATGCCGAAACCGCCACCGATTTTCGTACCCAGCTTTAAATCTTTCAGCATACCCAGATCCTCCTCATGTTGGATTGAAATATCCCGGAATGACTACGAAAATCCGATTAAACGGCGATTTCCGCAATGGGCGCTCCAGATGTTTGCACCCCGGCCAGCTCCGCGCTGGTGAAAACCTTGTCGATGTCGAGAATGATGATGAACTGCTCGTCGCGCTTGCCCATTCCACGGATGAACTCGGTGCGCAGCTTGGTGCCGATTTTCGGTGCCGGCTCGATCTGATAGGGTTCCAAGTCGAGCACCTCCTGGACCGAGTCGGCCAGGGCGCCGAGTACCGTCGTTTCCCTTTCGAGATTGATCTCGACGATGATGATGCAGGTGTTGACGGTCTTGTCCGTTCGGGTCATGCCAAACTTGAGACGCATGTCGACCACCGGCACCACGCTGCCGCGCAGGTTGATGACCCCGCGCATGAACTCGGGAACCTGCGGCACCTTGGTGACGCTGGTGTAGTCGAGCACCTCGCGCACCTTGTCGATGCCCAGGGCGAAAACCTCGCCATCGAGCTTGAAGGTCAGATATTGGGCGGTGTCGCCTCCGTTTTCCTGGTTCATGATTCCTCCTTGTCCTGGTGATGATCCAATAGATCAGGCCAGCGCTTCCGCCAGCACGGTATTCCCCGCCACTACCCTAGAGACACCGAGCTGGGTCCGCCTGGCGAAACCCGCCAACTCTTCGCCCGGCAGCGGCCGGCTGAACAGATAACCTTGCATGCCGACGCATTTCTGGGAGAGCAGATAGTCTTTTTGCTGTTCCGTTTCCACCCCCTCGGCGATGACGTCAAGCCGCAAACTCCTGGCCATGGCGAGAATTGCATTGATAATGGCCGCGTCGTCGCCGTCATCGGGCAGCCCCATGATGAAGGACCGGTCGATTTTCAGCAGATCGAGGGGGAAGCGTTTCAGGTAACTCAGCGACGAATAGCCGGTGCCGAAATCGTCGATACAGATGCGGATACCCAGTTCCTTGAGCGCCAGTAGGGTTTCTACCGCTTGTTCGACATTTTCCATCAGCGCGCCTTCGGTAATCTCCAGATCCAGCAGGCGCGGATCCTGCCCGGTTTCACCGACGATACGGGCGACCATCCCCACCATGTCCGGTTGCCGGAACTGGCGCGGCGACAGGTTGACCGCCAACCGTAGCGGAGCCAGCCCCTGCCGTTGCCAGCGTTGATTCTGTTCGCAGGCGGTTCGCAACACCCATTCGCCGATGGGGATAATCAGGCCGATCTTTTCCGCCAGGGGGATGAAGCGCGTCGGGGCAACCATGCCCAAGAGCGGATGTTTCCAGCGCAACAGGGCTTCCACGCCGACCATCGTTCCGGTCCGGACATCCATCTGCGGTTGGAAATGCAGGTGAAATTCGTTGCGTTCCAGCGCCTGGCGCAGGCTGGATTCAAAGGTGATCTGTTCCTTGGCCCGCTCGCTCATCACCGGCGCATAAAGCTGATAGTTATTCCCGCCTTGCCGACGGGCCCGATACAGGGCGGCATCGGCGTTTTTCAACAGGGTCGGGGCATCGGTCCCATCGAAAGGAAATTGGGCGATACCGACGCTGAAGGTTATGAAAAACTCGCGCGACTGAAGAAGGATCGGCTGCTGGAATCCCGCGAAAATTTGTTTCACTTTCGCCATAACCTCTTTTTCCGATTTCAGATGCGGCATCAGGATGCCGAAGGTGCTGGCGGTAAGTCGCGCAGCGACATCCTCTTTTTCGAGATACCCCTTCAGGCGGTCCGCCACGCTCTTCAGTAACGTATCGCCGAACTCCTGGCCAAAGGTCCGGTTGATCTGACTGAGCTGATCGAGATCGAGCAGCAGCACCGCCGCGAGTTCCCACTGTCGCTGGGCGGGAGTCAGGGTCTGGGCGATGCGTTCGCTGAACAGGGTCTGGTTGGGAAACCCGGTCAGGTTGTCGAAATAAGCCAGTTGCTTGATGGTTTCTTGGGCGGTTTTCTGGGCCGTGATGTCCGCGGCGGTGCGCACGAAATGGGTGATGCGGCCGGTTTCGTCGCGGATCGGCGAGATGGTGGCGTTCACCCAATAGAGCTCGCCGTTCTTTTTACGGTTCTGAATTTCTTCCCGCCACAGGCGGCCGTCATGGATGGTTTCCCAGAGTTGTCGGTAGAGTTCCGGGGAGTGCGCGCCCGACTTGAGAAAGCGTGGGGTTTGGCCGCGAATTTCCGCGAGGGAATAGCCGGTTTTGACGGTGAAGGTGGGGTTGGCGTATTCGATCCGGCCGGCCGTATCGGTAATCAGGACCGATGCCGGACTCTGTTCGGTGGCGCGGGACAACAGATGTAGTTGCAGATCCGCCTGTTTTTTGTCGGTTACATCCAGGCAACAGCCCACGACTTCCGGAGGTTGCCGTTCGACATGGTTCCGCGTCATCCGCATGGTGATTTTTAGCCAGTGCGTCGTGCCGTCACGGTGGACCACTCGTTGTTCAAAGGAATGTTGGCCCTTAGACAACAAGGCCTTCTGGACGGTCGACACCAGTGTTTCTGCCTCTTCTTGCCACAGAAGCGCTCCGTTGTTCATAATGGCCGTGGAAGAATAACCGAGAAAATTTATCACATTGTCGCTGAGGTAATGGAAGGTCAGCTTATCGTCCAGGGTGCAGCCGAAAATGACCACCGGACTGTGGCTCAGTAGGTAATCGAGACGGGCGCGGCTCTCCCGCAGATGGCGTTCCGCCCGGTGGCGTGCCTCTTGGTTGCGCAGGGCTGTCAGGCCAAAGGCCAGATCGGCGGCCAAGGTTTGCAACAAGCCGGTTTCCCTGTCGTCAAAGGCATTCGCTTCTTCCGCATAAATGTATAACATGCCGAAAACCGCCTCCGGGTTGACCAGCGGCAGGGCGATACTGGAACGATAACCCCGTACCAGGGCCGCCTTGTCGTTTGCCGTCGTCGCGGTGGACGGGTCGATGCGGCGAATGATCGCGGATGATGCTTTCGGTTCGCCGGGTGCCCTGGCCGGTGGAATCGACGCCAGTTCGTCCCATTCCGGCGCGAGCTGTTTCAGATACCCCATTTCGTGACCGTGATGAGCCAGAGGCTGAATGGTCCGCTCCCCGCTTCCAACGAGTTCGCCGACCCAGCCGAAGCGGTAACCCCCTTCATCCACCAGGATCCGGCAGATGTCAGCGGCCAGCTCCCGTGGCTCCCGGCCATGAACCAACGTCCGGCTACATAGCCTCAGGGTCTGCGCCGCCCGGTTGTCCCGCCGCAACTCTTCCTTGGTGCGCAGCAGGGCGGCCAGGTAATGATGAATCAGCCAGTGCAAAATTCCGCTGGTCGCGATCAGGAACAATCCGCCGAACACCATCTGCAAGTCCGGGAGATTAGCGGTGTTCACCCCCAATCCCCGCAGCGCGACGTTGCCGCCCACCATCCAGGCAATGCCGGCGAAAAGATAAACGGCTGGCAGTTTCGCGGAAATCCGTAGTTTCAAGCTGTGCTCGCCAGATGTATGACAAGTGCCCATGGGGTCCACTTGGGTTAAGAATGGAGGACTGTCCGAGGGACGCCGCCATGCCCCGGCGCATGGTCGCCCGACTCGAACAAATGGTCCACGGTCTCGAATACATCGGCCGGTTCGCAGAGCGTGAAGGCGCAACCGGGAGCCATGCTCCGCACCAGTTTCTCGATGGCCGGCGTTTCCCCTAATCGGTTCACGAGCAGAACCGGTGTGGCCGGGCGGCGCAGGCTCAATTCGGCGAGCAGCCTTCGAGTCTTGCGGGACAGGGTGAAATTGTCGACTACCAGCAGATCCAGGGGTTTGCCAATGAGTGCGCGGATTCTGATCCAGTTGATCGCTTCTTCGGTGGTGGTTGCCTGGGCCACTTGGCAGCCGTGCATTCGAAACAGAAAAAAGAGATTCTGGCCGGTGGTGCATTCGGCATCCATGACCAGTACCTGCTTGCCTGCAACGCTTTCTTTATCCGCCATGCGTGACCTCGCCCCCGACAGAAGGTTCTCGTTTTGGGAATGACTTCACCTTGAGCAAGGCTGATGCCAGATTGTTAGTAATTGCTAAGTAGCTGCTATTAATGGATTGTCCTGGACTTTTGGCGGGAGGCGTGAACGGCTGGGGTGCAACGAGGATTGACGAAAAAAAGACTTGCAGATAAGAAGTAGCTAATTTAGTGCTCTGCTATTGGGTGCAACCTTGATTGACAATGCAACCAAGGTTGCACCCCTCGGCGCTCCAAAGAGATTAGCCCAGGTTTTTGCGCAGGCGTTTGTTCAAGGCCTGCCGGGAAACACCGAGTAAACTGGCGGCCACCGCCTGGTTGCTGTTGGCCCGCCGCAGCGCTTCGGTAATAAGCAGTTGGGTGCATTCTTCAAAGGTGGGGAGCCGACCGGGGAAATTGAAGGGGATTTCCTCGGTCGGGGAACCTGGCCCGGTTCCGCTCCGGTTGTTGACCACCGCCCGGAATGTTTCCAGCGACAATTGGCTCCGCTGATGAACCCCCACGGCATTGAAAATCATGGCTCGCAACTGGCGAACATTGCCGGGGAAGTCATAGGCACCCAATAGATCGACCAGTTCCTTGGGCGCCGTCGGCACTTTTTTGCCCAGGGCATCGGCGGCTTCCCGGAGAAACTGGTCGAGCAGCAGCGGCAGGTCGCCACGGCGTTCCCGCAACGGTGGCACTTCGACCTGATGGGCGCACAGCCGATAGAAAAGATCCTTGCGGAAGGTTCCCGCCTCCTGCATTTCGGCGAGATCGCGGTTGGTGGCGCAGACGATACGGGCTTGCAAGCGCTGGGGACGGTCGCTGCCGAGGGGGAAATATTCCCGTTCCTGGAGCAGGCGCAGCAATTTGATCTGGGAAGGAGGAGCCAAATCGCCGATTTCGTCAAGAAACAGGGTGCCATGCGCCGCCTGTTCGATCATGCCGTCCCGGTTGCGCTCGGCTCCGGTGAACGCCCCCCGCACATGCCCGAAGAGGGTGTCGGAGAACGTCTGGTCGTCGAGCCCGGCGATGTTGACCGCCATCCAGGGTCCCTCCGGCCGGCTCAGGCGATGACTGGCGCGGGCGATCAACTCCTTGCCGACCCCGCTTTCGCCGGTAATCAGCAGGGGTTCGCTGCTGCCCGCCACCGCCTCGACGTATTTGAACAGGGCCAGCATCCGGGCTTCGTTGGTGACGATCTCGGCGAACGCCTCGGGATGCTTGAGTCCGCCGCCGATGACCCGTTCCTTGAGCAGCCGATTTTCCCCCCGCAGATCACTCAGTTGCAAGGCCCGCTGAATGCCGGCCACGAGGCGTTCCAGTTCGGTGGTTTTGACAAAGTAGTCGAAAGCGCCCAGTTTCATGCACTTGACCGCCGTTTCGACCTGATCCATGCCGCTGATGACGATGATCGGGATTTCCGGATAGGCTTCGGTCAATTTCGGCAGCAACTGTTCTCCGGACAGGTGGGGCATGGTCAGGTCGAGGATAATCAGGCCGACTGGCTGCCGCTCCAGCAGGGGCAGCACCTCGCGACTGTCCTGGCACTTGAGGACGTGGCCGATGCCCGCCGTGGATTTCAGCGCCAGCGCCAGGCTGCGCA
>DIVU01000205.1:8071-9593 GCA_002423365.1 Desulfuromonadaceae bacterium UBA6124
GCCACAGTGCCCTGGTCCGGCGTGGATTGGAAATCGAGGGTGCCGCCGTGTTCCTTGACGATGCGCGCGGAAACCGAGAGGCCCAGACCCGTCCCCCCCGTTTCGCGCCGTGTGCTGAAAAACGGCTCCTTGACGTGGGGCAGATGCTCGGGGGCGATGCCGATCCCCTCGTCCCGCACTTCGAGCACATTCATCCCGGCGCGAGGATCGTAGTGGGTCGAGACGAAGACCCCCCTGGCGTTATCGGGCAGCGCTTGGCAGGCGTTCATGATCAAATTGACCACCACCTGCTCAATGCGTTGCAGGCTCCCCCGGCAGGGGGGCAGATCGTCGGCGCGGGTCACGACGAAGCGGCTGGTCGACTTGCGGATGATGCTCGCCACCAGGCGTTCCGCCGTTTGCACCGCCTCGTTGAGATCCAGCTCTTCGGAAAGGGCGTAACGTTCCTGCCGGGCGAAATTCTTGAGATCCTGCACGATCCGTTTGATCCGCCGGGCGCTCTCCAGCAGCTCTCCCTGCAAGTGGGGGAGTTCCTCGCGCAGCTCGACGTAATCCAGGCCGCCGAGTTGAAAATCTCCCTGGGTCCGGTAGTGCTCGTCGAGAATGGCCGCGGCATCGTCCGAAATCCTTTTCAAGACTTCGCCGTTGATGAGAATCACCCCGGTAGGGGTGTTGATTTCATGGGCCACCCCCGCCGCCAGTTCCCCCAGGGACGCCAGGCGGCTGGCGGTGATCGCCTCGTCCCGCAGCTTCATCTTTTCGGTGATGTCGGTGGAGAGTTCGATCACGTTGACGACCTTGCCGGCGGCATCCTTCAGGGGGAAGGCTTTGACCCCCCACATCCGGCCGTCGGGGGTGCCCACCATGGCCTCCTCGGTCTCGCCGCTGGCGAAACAGGCGCCAACCGGACAGATCTCGCAGGGTTGGTCGTTGTTATGCCAGAACTGAAAACAATACATGCCCGGCAGATCCTGTTCCCGCAGGCGCATGTGCCGGGCCGCCCCCCGGTTGGCCCAGACGATCCGGTATTCGGGGGAAATCAGCAACAGGGCGTCGGGAATGCCGTCGAGCAGGGTCTCGAACTGCTGGGTGATCTGCCGTAGATTTTCCTCGGCCTGCTTCTTTTCGGTAATGTCGGTGGCCACGGCCACCACGGCGTCGATGCCGCCGTCTTCTTGCGTCATCGGGGAATAGCGGATCTGCAAATATCGGTGTCCCATGCGTGGAAAGGAGCGCACCATTTCAAATTCCACCGTCGCCCCGGCGAAGGCCTGCTCAAGATAGGGTTGGATCCGCGTGGCGAAGACGTCCGCGCCGATCATTTCGGCCACGGAACAGCCGACCACCCGTTCCCGGGGGAGGTCGTAGTAATGGAGAAAGGCTTCGTTCACCAAGTGATAGGTGAAATCCCGCTTGACCACTGCGACCAGGCTCCAGGTGCTTTCGACGGCCCGCTGGTAATCGTGCAGCAAGGTGGATTGCTTGGCGACGCGCCGTTCCAGTTCGGCCTTCCCGGCCCGCA
>DIVU01000045.1 GCA_002423365.1 Desulfuromonadaceae bacterium UBA6124
CGCCAGGACGGTTACAGTCTGCCCTGCATCGCCTTCGGTATGGCCGCGCGCCAGGGGGAGTTGAGCGGGCCGATGGACCTGCTCTTTTCCCCGTCGATCAACGAATGGAAGGGGCGGTTCGACGTACAGTTACAGATCAAGGATTTTCGACCTTCCGTCTGAGGCGGAAGGGGCCGTCCGCGCGTCTTGAATTTCCCGCCTGGTAGGCTAATATTGCCTGAATAGTCAGCAATCTCCGGTGCCCCGGAAAGCACTCAACCAACCGTGGAGGAGCCCTTATCATGAGTCTTGTGAAATCGATCGATATGCCCGTGGGGTGGAAGATGAAGCGTTTCAACCTGCAGGACGCCAAGGATCGCGCCCACGACAGCGACGATATCTTTGGCGAACTGGGATTGCTGGTGGTCTTTACCTGCAACCATTGCCCCTACGCCGCCGCCCAGTGGCCCCGGCTCATCGAGTTGGCCCGCTACGGTCGGGAGTTCGGCATCAATACGGTCGCGATCAATCCCAACATCCATCCCGATTATCCCGCCGATGCCCCCGAACGCATGCTTGAAAAGGTTCACGAACTCGGCATCGACTTCCCCTATCTGGTGGATGAAGCCCAATCGATAGCCCGGGCCTTCAAGGCCCAGTGCACGCCCGATCCCTATCTCTTTGACCGTAAATGGCGCCTAGTCTACCACGGGCGTATCGATGACTGCTGGGAAGACCCGGCCAAGGTCACCCGCCAGGAACTCAAGGAAGCCATGGATCGCCTCGTCGCCGGCAGGCCGCCCCTGGAGGTGCAACATCCCGCCATGGGCTGCTCGATCAAATGGCGGTTGGAAGAGTGAGAAAAATAATACAGGCCGGAGGGGACGTCCTCCGGCCTGTTCAATTTGTCGCGCCAGTCAATCATGCGCCTGGCCGGTTGGCCCCCGCGCCGATTGCCACGTCACTTGGAGAGAAAACGAACGTAACCCTGGAGGAAACACCATGAAAAATCTGATGATGGCACTTTGCGGTTGGTTGTTCGTGCTGGCGGGTTGCGGGCTCGCGCTGGGCGCCGAGCAGGATGTGAAGGGCGGCAAGGACCATCCGCTGCTGACGCGGATGCCCGATTTTTACATCGCGGCGTACAAGGACAACGAATTCGACAGCCAGAAGTTCATCGACCAAGACAAGAAGCCGGTGATGGTCGAGGGTCACAAATACTACATCGAATACAAGCTGAAGAAGGGCGCGGCGGAGCCGGGGGAACTGAAAATCCGTCGCAACATCCAGGATGCCCTGAAGAAGATCGGCGGCAATGTCCTTTTCGACGACAACTTCAACCGGGTCTCCACCATCGTTCTTGCGAAAGAGGGCAAGGAAAGCTGGGTCGAAGTCCGGTCGTACAACAACATGTACCGGCTGACGATTCTCGAAAAACAGGTCATGAAGCAGGAGGTCGTGGCCAGCGCCGAGGTGATGGGCAACGACATTAACGCGACCGGTCATGTGTCGATCTACGGTATTTACTTCGACACCGGCAAGGCCGACCTCAAGCCCGAATCTGACGCCGCCATCGCGGAAATCGCCAAGCTTCTGCAAAACGACGCCGCCCTCAACGTCTACGTGGTTGGGCACACGGATAACGTTGGTTCTTTCGATTCGAACCTGAAGCTGTCGAAAGATCGGGCCGAGGCGGTGGCCAGGGAACTCGCCGGCAAACACGGCGTCGCCGCCGGGCGCCTCAAGGCCCACGGCGTCTCGTCCCTCGCTCCCGTCGCCTCGAACGACAGCGACGAGGGCAAGGCGAAGAATCGCCGGGTGGAACTGGTCAAGCAGTAAAACCGAAGGGGAGGATGCGGCCCTTGCGGCGCGGTTGCCGATTTGTCGCACTTAACGAATACAAAGGGCGCATCGACGTGCAATTGTGGGTATGGTATCCGCGCCCGGCGGCCTGAGGAGTTTTTTCGAGCATGGCGCGGTTTTTCCCGGGCACCCTGATCTATCCCTTTTTCCTTCCCGGCGGACTGCTGTTCGCGGCCGTGCTGCTGTTGCCCCGGCAGTCCGCCTGGTTCGCCACGCTGCTTGCCACTCAAACCTTCCTCTTTTGGCTGGTCGTCGCCGCCGGCCTCCTGCTCGGCTGGCGCTTCAACCGCAGCCGCCTGTTTCTGCCGCTTCTCTGTCTGATTCTCGCCGAACGCCTGTTGGTTCTGGCGCCCGCCACAAGTGCCGACGAACTGCTACGGGGGCTAGTCGGTGTCTTGCTTCCCCTCAATCTGGTCCTATTCTCCGGATTGGCCGAACGGGGGTTGCTGACCCGGCACGGTCTGCCGCGGCTGCTGTTGCTGCTGGCGCAAGGGGGCGGCGGGTTCTGGCTGTATCGCCGGCACTTTGCCGAAACCCTGACCTTTTTCCGGACCGACTGGCTCGCCTCGCCGGTGGCGACGCTGCTTCCCCTGAGTCAGGCCGTGCAGGGGATGTTGCTGCTGGTTTCAGGGTTGTTGCTGGGGCGTTTTCTCCGGCGTCCCGGGGTGGTCGCGGCGGGGAGCTTCTGGGCCGTGCTGACGCTGGCGGCGGGACTGGTCGCTCCGGCTGCGCAGCTGCATCTGTATTTCGCCACGGCGGCCCTGATTCTGGTGGTGGGGATTCTCGAAACCTTCCACTTCATGGCCTTCCGCGACGAACTCACCGTCCTGCCGGCCCGTCGCGCCCTCAACGAGGCCTTGCTCAAGGTCGGCGCCCGCTACACCCTGGCCATGGTCGATATCGACTTTTTCAAGAAGTTCAACGACCGTCACGGCCACGACGTGGGGGATCAGGTACTGCGGATGGTGGCGACCCGCTTGGCCGCCGTGGGGGGCGGGGGGCGGGCCTACCGCTATGGCGGCGAGGAGTTCGCCCTGCTCTTTCCCGGACGCACCTTGGACGAAACCCTGCCGGTCCTCGAAGAGCTGCGTCAGGCCGTGGCCGCTGCCGAATTCGCCCTGCGCGGCC
>DIVU01000106.1 GCA_002423365.1 Desulfuromonadaceae bacterium UBA6124
TTGGTCTTGAGGATGGTGTCTTCCAGGTTGTGCTTGCCGACGAAGCGTCCGGTGTTGACGTCGACGGCGGTCAGCGCCTCGGTCTGCTCGATGATGATGTGCCCGCCGCTCTTGAGCCAGACCTTGCGCCCCAGGGCGCGGGCAATCTCCACTTCCAGGCCGAAGGCGTCGAAGATCGGCTCGGTTTCATCGTAGAGCTCGATGACGTATTGCAACTTGGGCATGAAGGTGCCGAGAAAGCGGACGATCTTGTTGTATTCGACCTGCGAGTCGACGACGATGCGGCTGACGTCCTCGGTGAGGATGTCGCGCAGCACCTTACTGGTGACGTCGAGATCCGAGTGGATCAGGCAGGTGGCACGACGATCTTCCCGCCGCTGGGCGATTTCCTTCCAGAGCCCGACGAGAAACTGCATGTCGGCGCGCAGATCCTCTTCGCTCTTGCCTTCGGCGGCGGTGCGCACGATGAAGCCGGTGCCCAAGGGGCGGATTTCCTCGACGATGCGCCGCAGGCGGTCCTTCTCTTCTTCGTTTTCGATGCGCCGCGAGATGCCGATGTGATCGACGGTCGGCATGTAGACCAGGTGCCGCCCGGGGAGGGAGATGTGCGAGGTGATGCGGGCGCCCTTGGTGCCGAGGGGTTCCTTGGCGACCTGGACAAGGATTTCCTGCCCTTCCTGAAGCAGATCCTCGATCGGCGGCAGGGGCGGGCGTTCCGGCTTGCCGCCGTCGTCCTCGGGTTTGGCGTGGGAGCTGCCCCCCTCGATGAACTGCTCGACCGCCTCCATTTCGTCGAGCACGTCGGCGACATAGAGAAAGGCGGCCTTTTCCAGGCCGATGTCGACGAAGGCCGCCTGCATGCCCGGAAGCACGCGGATGACCTTGCCGAGGTAGATGTTGCCCACGATCCCCCGTTCCCGGGTGCGCTCGATGTAGAGTTCGGCAATGTGGCCGTTTTCCAGCAGGGCGACCCGGGTTTCGTGGGAGGTGGTGTTGATGACCAGTTCCTTGGCCATGGGACCTCCGTTTGTCTGAAGATGAATAGGAAAAGCTCGGTATCTCTATAGTGGTTCGCAGTGAAATTTTTCTTCGCTTCCGGCCCCCGCGGCGCCTTCGATGAGGCGCACGTCGGTCTTGCGGATGTCGAGCCGACGCGCCTGATCGATCTCCAGGCCGAGCAGGTGCCCGGCGAGCAGGGTCGGGCTGCCTTTGGCCAGGGTCAGAATCAGTTCACCCTGCCGCCGCTTGAGCTCCACCACGCCCGGGCGCAGGTCGACTTCGATCCTTCGGCCGTCCCCTTTGTCGCGCAGGGCGGGCACATGCTCGGCGGCGAGAAAGGCGGCGAGGCGGTCGTCCAGATCCGCCGGCGGTTGCGCCGGCAGGCGCACATGATAGACGGAGGCGGCGATGCTGGTGGCCGGCGCCGGGGTGCGCCAGTCGACCAGGGCGCCCGCGAGAATCCGCAGACCTTCGGGAAGTTGGGCGGCGAGGGCCGCGACTGCCTCCTCGGCGATGACCGGATGAAAGAGTTCCAGATCGATGATCTCGGCGTCGCTCGCCACCCCGGTGGGCAGGGCGTCGGGGAAGGAGATGCGCGGTGCCGGATGAAAACCCTGGGAAAAGCGCAAAGGGAGTCCGGCCCGGCGTACTGCTCGCTGGACGACGTTCATGAATTCGAGGTGGGAGATCATCCGTGCCCGGCCGTCCTTGGCGAGGCGCAACCGCAGCCGATGGCGCCCTTCCTGGTCGGGGGTGAACTGCTCCCGGGCCGACGGGCGCGGCGGCATGTGGACATCGTCGATCAGCTGCATGCGTAAGGTTTCAAAGTCGCAGATGCCGCAGCCGTGGCACTTGCCGCCCCGGCAGTCGGGGGTGGGGTCGCCCCCCCGCGAGCGGCGGCGCTCGGCGGCGAAAAAGCTCTTGGGGATGCCGCAGTCGATGTGCTCCCAGGGGAGGATTTCATCCTCCATTCGCTCGCGCAGATACCAAGTCGGGTCGATGGCGCAGGCGGCAAAGGCCTCCAGCCAGGCGTCGAAACGGAAATGCTCGTGCCAGCCGTCGAAACCGCAGCCGAGATCCACGGCCTGTTCCAGCACCGCGCCGAGACGGCGGTCCCCCCGGGCGAAGACCCCTTCCATGAAGGAGAGGCGGGCTTCGTGCCATTTCAGGCGTAATTTTTTCTGGCGCAGGCCGTCGCGCAGCCGTTGCTGACGGCGCAGGGTCTCGTCGATGCCGAGCTGTGCTTCCCACTGAAAGGGGGTGTGCGCCTTGGGGACGAAGGTCGAGACCGCGACGTTGACGTCGGCGCCGCCGGGCGTGCCTCTGCCGGTGCGCTTGACCTGGGCCGCCAGATCGACAATGGCGTCGAGGTCGGCATCCGTTTCCGTCGGCAGGCCCATCATGAAATAGAGTTTGATGATGCGCCAGCCGAGGGCGAAGGCGCTGCGGGTGGTATCGAGCAGATCCGCTTCGGTGATCCCCTTGTTGATGCTTTGCCGCAGGCGTTCGCTCCCTGCTTCCGGGGCGAGGGTGAAGCCGGTCTTGCGGACCTTCTTGATCTCCTCCATCAGCCCTTCGGTGAGGGAGCCGACGCGCAGGCTGGGAAAGGAGATCGCCACCTTGTCGTCCGCATGCCGGGTCATCAGCTCTTTAAGCAGCGGTTCGATACAGGTGAAGTCGCCGGTGGAAAGGGAGAGCAGGGAGACTTCCTCGTAGCCCGAATGGGCCAGGGAGTCCTCGATGATCGAGACGATGCGCCCCGGACTTCGTTCCCGCACCGGCCGGTAGATGTAACCGGCCTGGCAGAAGCGGCAGCCGCGGGTGCAGCCGCGGGCGATTTCCACCGCCACCCGGTCATGCACGGTGTTCATGAAAGGGACGATTGGGCGGGTTGGATAGGGCGCCCCATCGAGATCGGCGAGGAAACGCCGACGCACTTTGGCGTAACCCTCTCGTAGCGGACGGATAGCGGCGATGCGGCCGTCCGCCTGGTAGTCGACGGCGAAAAAGGACGGCACGTAGACCCCGTCGATGGCCGCCAGGCGTTCGCGCAGCCGTTCGCGTGATTCCCCCGCCTGTTTCGCGGCAAGCACCGCTTGCGCCACCTCGACCAAAGCTTCTTCGGCGTCGCCGATGACCGCCGCGTCGATGAAGTCGGCCAGCGGTTCGGGATTGAAGGCGCAGGGGCCGCCGACCAGAATCAGTGGCATCTCCGCGCTCCGCGCCTCGCGGCGGCGGGGGATGCCGGCCAGATCGAGCATGGCCAGGACGTTGCTGTAGGAGAGTTCGTATTGCAGGGTGAAACCGACGATATTGCACGCCGCCAGGGGACGCCCCGATTCCAGGGTCGTCAGCGGGCGATTCTCCGTGCGCAGTTGCGCGGCCATATCCGGCCAGGGGGCGTAGACCCGCTCGGCGGCGATGCCGTCCCGGTCGTTGAGCAGATGGTAGAGGATCGCCAACCCGAGGTGGCTCATCCCCACTTCGTAGACGTCGGGGAAGGCCAGGGCGACGGTGAGTTCCACGGTCGCGGGGTCTTTGCGCAGGCTCCCCAGTTCGCCGCCGAGATAGCGGGCGGGGCGGGCGATTTGCGGGGAGATGTCGGTGTTTTGCATGGTTGGCCTGTCGAATGCGGGTTTTAAGCAAGACTCCAATAAATATCACGCCCCGCCTCAGCTCACAAGGCCTTTGCGCGCATCTTCATCCTCGGAGACTGGTCATTTCCGGCAAACTGTGTTATGTATACGCCTTCGCACGACTCATCCGGGAGGCATTTTCATGGCGTATCCGCACCATCCCCAGGCCGATCTGCATGTCCATACCCTGGCTTCCGGTCATGCCTACAGCACCATCAACGAGATCGCCGTGGAGGCGGCCCAGCGGGGGTTGCGCATGGTCGCCATGACCGATCACGGCCCGGCTCTGCCGGGCGGTCCTCACCCCTATCACTTTGCCGCTTTGCGCTTTATCCCCGAGATGTTGCACGGAGTGCGGGTGCTGCGCGGCATCGAGGCCAACATCCTTGGGGTCGGGCGGCTCGATCTCGACG
>DIVU01000265.1 GCA_002423365.1 Desulfuromonadaceae bacterium UBA6124
CCAGAGCAGGAAGGTGGAATAGAGTTGCGGCGAGAGAATCAACTGATCCGCCGCCAGGATGTTGACCATCCCTCGGCCGGAGAGGTCGGTGCGCATGAGATCGGTCAACTCCAGCGCCGGTTCGCCGAAAAAGCTGTCACCGCCCTGATCTTCGAGGGAGATCAGGGCACGCTGGATGGCGCCGACGCTGGCGGTGGAAATATTGCCGTAGCTGGTGGTGTACTGGGAAGCGTTCTCGCCCAGGTGGCGGACCATCGCCTGCAGGTCTTTCAAGTCGAGGAGGAGCAGGCCGTTGTCGTCGGCGATGCGGAAGGCCAGATTGAGCACTCCCGCCTGGACTTCGCTGAGGTTGAGCAGTCGCCCGAGAAGGAGCGGTCCCATATCCGAGACGGTGGCCCGCACCGGGTGTCCCTGCTTGCCGAAGAGGTCCCAGAAAATGACGGGAAAGGCCTCCGCGGCGAAGTCCTTCAGCTCGAGCTGGTTCGCCCGTTCCATGATTTTCGGGTGGCCTTCCCCCGCCGCCGCCATCCCCGAAAGATCCCCTTTGATATCGGCGAGAAAGACCGGCACGCCCATGCGGCTGAAGCCCTCGGCCAGCAGGCGTAACGTGATGGTTTTGCCGGTGCCGGTGGCGCCGGCCACCAGGCCGTGACGGTTGGCCATGCGCGGGAGCAGGGCGATATCCTGATCGCCTCGGGCCAGCAGCAGAGGAGCGGGTGCGGTCATGAAACCTCCTGGTCGATCAACGTAAATGAAAGAATTGTTCCCGGCGAACAAGATGAAAATATAACGTCCAGGCCGAAGTTGGCAACCGGAAAAGCCCTATGGCGCGGGTTTTGCAATGATCTGTCGACGTCTGCGCCAGGGTTCCAGGATTGACAATTCCAAAAGCCGGGCGATCATCTAACGTAAACGAGTGTGTTTTTGATTTTTTTCGGAGTTCCATTGCCGGGGGAGGGAGAGGTTCCGCACATGAATCAGGCCGCCAAGGAAATTCGTCCGCTGGAGGAACCGGACTGCTTGCAGGGGGATCTGGGGCTGATGCCCCTGGGGGATCTGCTGGCCTGGATCGAGGCGCGCGCTCTCACCGGCGCGCTGACGCTGGTCAACGGCACGGTACGGAAAGTCCTGTCCCTGGAAAGCGGGCTGCTGGTCGGCTTGGTCAGCAACCGTCAGGAGGAAAGTCAGGAATACATCCTCTCCGGCGCCGGTTTTCTCGACGCCGAACGGCTCGCCCATGCCCGTCGGGAGAGCGCGGCGCAAAATCTCCCGCTGGGACGCTACCTGGTGGAACAAAAGCTGCTCGACCCCCCGGCCCTGAAGCGTCTTCAGGGTTTCCGGTTGCTCTTGGCCCTGGCCGATGCCCTGCGCTGGCCGGGAGGCTTTTTTCTGCTGCGCAAGAGCGAGCCCTCGGTCACTGGCCGGGTGGCGCGCCTGGGACTGGGCGAGGCGGTGAAACGGGCCCGGGCACTCAATGAAAAGGCTCTCGCCGAACAACGATCCGGCCAGGATGTCTGGTATGAAACCCTTTCCCAACGCCTTCGCCGCGGCGATTTTTCTCTGCCGCCCATGCCGAAGACCTTGCTCCACCTGCGCCAAGCGATGGAGGATCCCCAGGGGTCGCCCCATCAGGTGCTGAAAATCGTCATGGCCGACCAGCTTCTGACCTCGCGCATCCTCAAGGTCGTCAATTCCTCCTTCTACGCTGTCGCCAATCCCGTGACTTCGGTGCAGCACGCCCTGGTTCTGCTCGGCTACAAGGTTTTGCTTGGTATCGCCACCGCCCATTGCGTTGCGCCCGCCAGTGGCGCGGAACGGTCGCGGGTGGTGGAGCTGATGCGGCACAGCTTCAAGTGCGCCTACGTCGCCCGCAAACTCGCCGGACTCTGTGGCGAGGATGAGGAGATTGCCTTTGTCGGCGGGCTGCTGCACGACATCGGCAAGGTGGTGTTGTGGCGATTGCTGGCGGAGCAGGAGTTGGCCGATGAGCAATGCGAGCGCCTGGTTGCCGCCCATCACGTTCAGGTGGGGGAGCTGCTGGCCGAAAGCTGGCATCTGCCGGAGGCGGTGAGCAATGTCATTTCCCGCCATCACGACTCCGATTGCCTGGTGGGGGAGGATCGCATGCCGGCCCTCGTCCAGTTGGCGGATCGCTACGTCAACGAGGGATGCCTCCCGCCTTTGGCCGAGTCTCCATTAGGCGCGGCTCTGGCGAAGTTTGACTCCGCCGGCTTCGCCGCGGAGCTGGAGCAGGTGGAAGTCTTCGTCGCCGGTATCTTCTGAGTGTCTTTCCTGCCGCCCGATTTTCGTTGACAGGGAATTCTCTCTTTTCGTATCCTTTAAGTCGTTAAAGGGGAGTAGCAACCGGCGGGAGACATCGCCGGCCCGCGTTTCGTCATTACGGCGGTTCGTCCGCCCGGGCGCGGGGTTAAGGCGGTAAGCCACAATTTGCCAGACCTTTATTCATGGCGCTTCAACACTCAGCCGTGGGTAAGGGTCTTTTCTTTTACCGACGGCGTAACCCGAGGTACGGAGGAATCGATCATGAACACCCTGAAAATTACCTTTTTTCTCACCTGTCTTACCCTGCTCATGGTCGCCATGGGCAACGCCATCGGCGGTCAGGGGGGGATGGTCATCGCCCTGCTTCTGGCCGGGGGGATGAACTTCTTCAGCTACTGGTATTCGGACAAGATCGTGCTGAAGATGTACAAGGCCAAGGAAGTTTCCGAGAACGAAAGCCCGACTTTTTACCGCATGGTCAAGGGCCTGGCCGAGCGGGCCGGAATGCCCATGCCCAAGGTCTACATCATCCCTTCGGAGAGTCCGAACGCCTTCGCCACCGGCCGTAATCCGCAAAATGCCGCCGTCGCCGCCACCGAGGGGATCATGCGCATCCTCTCCGCCGAGGAGTTGGAAGGGGTGATGGCCCACGAACTGGCCCATGTCCAGAACCGGGACACCCTCATTTCCACCATCGCCGCGACCTTCGCCGGGGCCATCGCCATGCTCGGCAATATGCTGCAATGGGCGGCGATTTTCGGCGGCGGCAGCAGTGACGACGAAGAGGGCGGCGGAAGCATGCTCGGCGGCCTGGCCATGGCCTTCATCGCGCCAATGGCGGCGATGCTCATCCAGATGGCGGTCTCCCGCAGCCGGGAGTATCTGGCCGACGCCTCCGGGGCGAAGATCTGCGGCAACCCCCTGGCCCTGGCCAGCGCCCTGAATAAGCTGCAACTGGCGTCCCAACGGGTGCCGATGGCTGAAGCGACGCCGGCGACCTCGCACATGTTCATCGTCAACCCCTTAAGGGGGGCGTCGCTGGCCAAGCTCTTCTCTACCCATCCGCCGATGGAAGAGCGCATCGCTCGGCTGCAGGCCCTGGCCGGAGGCCGTGTTTGAGGTCATAAAACAGGCTGATGAAACAACAGGGGCGGTATCCATCAGGATGCCGCCCCTGTTGTTTTTATGGCGTCGCGTCGGCGGTCAGGAAAGGAGCGCCGCGCGCAAGGCGTCGATGAGGCGTGGCTCTTCGTCGGGGAGGATGGTGCGCAGGTTGAGGAGCAGGCGGTTGTCCTGAACGCGGCCGATCACCGGCGGTTTCCCCTGGCGCAGACGATTGGCGAGCGTGTCGACGCTGATCCATTGCGGGGTCAGGGCGACGGCGAAACCGGGGAGTTCGGTGAGCGGCAAGGCGCCGCCGCCGATGGCCGAAGGCTCTTCGATCACGGCGATCTCTGCCGCCGCGCCGAGGGCCGGACCGAGTTTTTCGGCGAAAGCGCGGCTGCGCTCTTCCACATCCGCCGCCGACATATTCAGCATGCGCAGCACCGGCAGTTCCGCGAGCGCCCGCCGCTCGTCAAGGTAGGCGGCCAGGGTCGCTTCCAGCGCCGCCAGGGTCAGCTTGTCGATGCGCAGGGCGCGAGCCAGGGGATGGTGGCGGATCTTGTCGAGAGCGGCGCGAGTGCCGACGAGAATCCCCGCCTGAGGGCCGCCGAGGAGTTTGTCGCCGCTGAAGGTGACGACGTCGATTCCCGTCGCCACCGCATCGCGTACCGTTGGTTCCCGGGGGAGGCCGAAGGGGGTGAGATCCATGAGCATGCCGCTGCCCAGATCCTCCATCACCGGCAGGCCGTGGCCGTGGGCCAGTTCGACCATCGCCGCCGCCGGCACCTCCTCGGTGAAGCCGACGATACGGTAGTTGCTGGTGTGCACCTTCAGCAGCAGGCCGGTTTCGTCGTTAATCGCCCCGGCGTAATCCTTGAGATGGGTCTTGTTGGTCGTCCCCACCTCGCGCAGTCTGACCCCGCCCGCTTCCATCACCTCGGGGATGCGGAAGGCCCCGCCGATCTCGATCATCTCCCCCCGCGAAACGATGGCCTCTTTACCCTTGGCCAGGGCAGTCAGGGCCAGCAGCACCGCACCTGCGTTGTTGTTGACCACCGCCGCCGCCTCGGCGCCGGTCAGGCGGCAGAGCAACTCCTCCACATGGGAGAAGCGATGCCCGCGCTTACCCGTCGTCAGGTCGAGTTCGAGATTGGAATAAGAACGGCTGATGGCGGTGATGGCCGCCAGCGCCGCTTCGCTCAAGGGGGCGCGGCCGAGATTGGTGTGCAGCAGGGTCCCGGTGGCGTTGAGCACCGGTCGCAGGGAGGGTTCCTGTTTGGCTTCGGCGCGACGGGCGGCCTGTTCGGCAACAGCATCGATGGTCAACTCGGGCGTGGCGCCGCCGTCGAGAATGGCGCGGCGCAGCTCGGCGACCGTCTCCTGGGCCGCTTCCACCAGCAGCACATGGGGGCAGGTCGCGGCCAGGGCCTGCATGGCCGGAGCGCTGAGAATGCGGTCGACGGCGGGGAGTTGACGCAGAAGAAGGTTTTTATCTTTCATGGAGGGCTCGTGGCTGGGCTGGAGAGTTCAGGGATTAGGGCTGACCTGCCGATACTAACACAGCCGCCCCTCTCGGAAAGCCATTTTTCTCATCCCTGAAACGCCAAAAGCCGAAGCACAGGCTTCGGCTTTCGAGTGAAATCAGAGTATTTCGTGCTTACCGGGTCGACTGGTCGGCGGCACCGCCGGTTACTCCCTGGACGATGCCGACCAGCAGCATCAGGGCGGGAACGAGTTGGGTGGCGACGATCAGACCGAGGAAGCCGAGGAACAACCAGATCAGCAATCCCCCGCCGGAAGCGGCGCTCGATGCGGCAAAAGCGGAAGTGGCGACGGTCGACAGGGCGGCGGTGGCGGCGGCGATGCGGGCGATGGCTTTCATGGTGTCCTCCTCTATAAAGAATCGTTGGTTTCGTAAGGTCTAAAGTAGGTTCTGATTATTTGTTGGTCTGCTCGGCGGCTTCCTCGCGGGGAGCCATGACCCCTTTGGCGATGCCGAACATGACGAGCAAGGCCGGAATCAGTTGGGCGGCGATGATGACACCGCAGAAGCCGAGGAAAACCCAGATCAGGATGCCGCTGCCATCGGGGCGACCGGAGGCGGCGAGGGCGGAAGTGGCGACGGATGACAGGGCGGCGGTGGCGACGGCGATGCGGGCGATGGCTTTCATGATGTCCTCCTCTTGGGTCTATGTGTTATCGGGAATCCGTTTGTTTTGCTTTTGTCTTTGTATATAGCGAGGAACATGCCAGCCTTTGAAAATATTTTATAATAATTTTTAACATCATGTTTTTATTGAAGAAAGAAGATTGAAGAGGACTTTGTGGCGAGGGTGCGGACGAGGTCTCTGTATGGGATAAATATACGTTTTTTTATGATTGTAAACTAATTAAAATCTGGAATATTCAACGTAATCTACTGTAATCATACGAATCTTTTTCAAATATTAGGTGTATATAACAATTATACGCAGAGCAGAAACGAAGGGGAAATGTCATGAAAAAATATACAGCACGGCTGGAGTTCCAGGTGCGGGACTATGAATGCGATATGCAGGGAGTGGTGAATAACGCGGTCTACCAGCATTATCTCGAACATGCCCGGCACGAATTCCTCAAGACCCTGGGCATCGACTTCGCCGAACTGAGCCGGCGCGGCATCAACCTGGTGGTGGTTCGCGCCGAACTCGACTACAAGGCCTCGCTGACCAGCGGCGACCGTTTCTGGGTCGACACCCGCCTGGAACGCATCTCGCCAGTGCGTTTCGCCTTTTTGCAGGACATCTACCGCGAACCGGATCTCAAACTGGTCCTTTCGGGCAAAATCATCGGTACCGCGCTCAACGAACGGGGCCGCCCGAAAATGCCCGACGAAATCGCCCGGTTGCTGGCGGCGGGGGAGGGGATGGAACAAGTCGTGCCGGAATAGTGTCCATCCTGTTATCGGATTATTATACGTTTTTCCGCGAGGGCAACATGAAACGTTGGCTTTTACTGTGGCTGTTGGTAACGGCCTTCCGGGCGCAGGCTGGGGACTGGCAAGAGAATCCCGAAGTTGCGGCTCTTTTCACCGGTGCTGGGGTAGTGGGCACCTTTGTTCTGTACGATGTGGCCGCCGACCGATATCTCGGCCATGATCGATCGCGGGCGCATACCCGTTTCATTCCCGCATCGACTTTCAAGATTCCCCATTCGTTGATCGGTCTGGCTGTCGGCGCGGTGGCCAGTGTCGATGAGATCGTGCCCTACACGGGGCCCGCGCAACCGTTTATCGAAGCCTGGGGCAGGGATATGGGATTGCGCGATGCCATTGCCCTCTCCAACGTCCCCATCTATCAGGAACTTGCCCGGCGCATCGGTCTTGAACGCATGAGCGAGCATGTCAGGCGTCTTAATTACGGCAACATGGCGATTGGCGATCAAGTCGACCGGTTCTGGCTGAAGGGGCCGCTGAAGATCAGCGCCGTCGAGCAGGCCCTTTTTCTCGGCAGATTAGCGAAGGGTGAATTGTCTTACGCAGCGGCTCAGCAACAGAGCCTTCGTGACATTCTACTCTTGGAGCAGGGGCCGGGTTGGAAACTCTATGGCAAGACAGGTTGGCAGAACGCGCCCGAACCGGGGGTCGGCTGGTGGGTGGGTTGGGTAGAGAAGGGTGAGCAGGTCTATTCCTTCGCGCTGAATATGGACATCAGGCGGGAAAGCGATGCCGCCAAGAGGATGGAGTTGGGCAGGGCCAGTCTGGTCGCCCTAGAGGTTCTGAAATGATGTGCCCTTGCACGTTCACGTTCAAAAATAAATCCGTCCCGTTTTGAATAGGGGGAACAGCCAATGAACAGTAGGCAGAGGCTCACCGAAATTCATATTGTGCAGGGTCGGCTGCGAGCATTACGCCTAGTTGCGTTCACGAGTTCGGTATTCCCCGGGGAGTGGAGCGATGAATGGAACGAGATGATTGTTCCCGATTTGCTTGAGTTTGGATACCATGCCCGGAAAGTAAACGAGTTCTGCGGGTTGATGGGAGAACGATTTCCGTCAATAGATAAGAAGATCATCGCGATTTCGGAAGGTGATCCCGGAAACTGGGAGGGCAGCTATCGGAACGCCCTCAATGCGCTTATGCACATGCAGAACTTCGCAATTGGGTATGCCCACGCAGATCATAGACAGACCTTCATTAACGCAGAATCGAATTTGATCGCAACATACGTCAAAGTGTCAACCGACAAGTTTCCGGAGACCACCATAAGCATCTTTGGGCTCACGGAATGCTTCTTAAATTACGTCATACCAAAGGTTCGGGAAAAGTACCCGAACCTGCGCTTCTGAGGTGGATTCAAGTTTCAAGAGAAAATAGACGAGGTCGGGTCTTGTTTTGCAATTATCTAAAAAACCTGATGTATGTTTGGGATTTCGAGCAGATTGCTCGATGATCTGCAAGGAGGCTTAGAAGGAGGCTTAGGGTCAGGCTTCCATGTTGACAAGTTTAAACGCCAACGGGTTGGTGAACCGGGATGTGGGGAGCATCAGTCCCGTCGTGCGCCGCCTGACGGTTCGCCTTTGGGAGCCGGAACTGGCCAAGAGGACAGCTCTGAAAGGGGTGATCGAATGGGCACCCTTTGGTGGTATGTTGCCTTGCGGAACCAAGGTGTCGAAGGTTTTTCTCTATATTGAGAAGTGTAATTACTATGGTATAGTAACTGACATGTAATAACGGTGGAGGAGCCCATGCCTAATCCCTTTTATCTAAAGGAACTGCCCGTCAGCGGTCCTTTCTGCAATCGCGTCGGGGAGATGACCCAACTTGCCGAATTCGCTCGTTCCGGCAACAACGTGGTGATCCATTCTCCGCGCCGTTTCGGAAAAACTTCCCTGGTCCGCCGAGTGCAGAACAATCTGGCCGCCGAGGGTGTTATCACGGTCTTTGCCGATTTTTTCGGGGTCGGGTCCGTCGAAGATGTGGCGGCTCGACTGGCGGAATCCGTCTTCCGCGTGACACGCGAGAAAGAGCCGGCATGGAAAAAGGCGGTACGGATCATTACATCTTTTCGGCCGGTTCTTCGTCCCGATCAGGACAGTGGTTTTGAATTGACCGTGGAGCCCTCGGGAGGTGCCGTGGGTTTGCCTCGACTCAAGGCCACCCTCGAAGAACTGGGCCGGTTCATTGAAGCGCAGGAGGGTTTGGTGCAAATCGCCCTAGACGAATTCCAGGAAATCGTCATGCTGCGAGACAGCCTCAGAATCGAGGCGTTGATGCGAACGGAAATCCAGCGCCACAAGGCATCCTATTTTTTTATCGGCAGCCAGCGCCGAATCCTCAGGGCCATTTTCAGCGAAGACCATCGCCCGTTTTTCAGATCCGCCTTCGATTTCAAACTGGAACCTCTCCCCGTGGCTGAGTTGGCGGAATTTCTGCAACGCCAATTTCAAGGAAATGGCATCTCATGCGAGTTGGCGCACTGTTTATTGATCGCCGAACAGGTCGGGGCCTTTCCTTACTATGCTCAGAAGCTGGCCTATTTCGTGTTCGAACACGCCAAAATCTCAGGTACAGTCAACGACCTTGAGGTCGGGGCCGGGTTATCCGATATGCTTTCCAATGAGAAAGCCGCCTTTGAAGCGACTCTGCAGGGGATTCCCTCTCAACAACGACTCTTTCTAAGGGCTCTGGCCAAGGAGCCGACACCGCATCCTTTCGCCAAGGAATATTCCCGCGCGCATAACCTCGGCTCTCTAAGCGCCACCCAGAACGCTGTGAAACAGTTGAGCCAAATGGATCTGATCGAACAGGACACGGAACAAAACTGGCGGGTGGTGGATCCGGTTTTCCGCTTGTGGCTTATGGTCGGTGGCGAAAAACCTTTCGGAAAATGAAACCCTCGAATGATTGGGGGGCGCCCCCTCCCAACTGAAGAATAATCTACAATCAGAAGTAGAATATTCCGCACCCGAAGCCCAGCTTATGGCTGGTTTTGGGTGCTTTTTTGCGTGAAATCGGTGGGTTGAGAGGCTGGCACGGCCTGTGTAAAGAAGATGAGCGAACGCCTGCAAGGGCGTACTCCTCCTTTTGCCGTCCTGGGCATGACATAAAAAGGCCTATTTTTTCGCGACGCTCGCGGGGCAATCCCGCTCATTTCATCTTTCCCAAAAAACGCAAGGAGACAGTATGAATCGTTGGAGTCTGGCGGTGGTTATCGGTTGTGTGGCGGTGTTGTTTGGCGGCGCGGTCGCTTTTTCCGGTCGGGCACCGGCCGAGGTTTCGGCAAAGGCCTCGGTGGTCGAGTTGCAGGTGGGCAATCTGACCTGTAGCGCCTGTGTCGGACGGATCGAGCAGGCCCTCAACAAACTGGACGGCATCGGTGAGGTTAGCGTCGATCTGGCCGGCGGGACGGCCCAGGTCGGTTATGACGCCGCCCGCGTCGCGCCCGAAACCATCGCCGAGACCATCAGCGCGGCCGGTTATCCGGCGACCTTGGCTTCGGCGGGAGCGGTGCCTGCGACCAAGATGAATGGCGCGAACGGCGCCTGCCCGGGCTGCAAGCCGGTGGTCAAAAAGGGCTGCGGCGGCGGTTGTTGCGGTTGACCAGCCTGAGACATTCTGAAACGCGATTTTTATTTGTGGAGGAAATACATGTCCGATCGTGAAACAAAACGCGCCCAGTTCGACGGGGCGAAAAAGAAGAGTTGGTTGCCGCTGCTGGCGATCGGGGTCTTTCTGCTGGCCGGTATCGGCCTGCTGATCTGGAAATTTTCGGCCTCGGACGCCACCAAGTATCCGGCGGTGGCGGTTGTCGCCGGCGAAGTGGCCATCCCCCTGAAGCAGGTCGACGATGGCCAGGCGCATTTTTTCAGCTACCCAAATGGAGCAACGAGCATCGACTTTTTTGTGCTGAAAAGCCAGGACGGGGTGATGCGCGCCGCCTTCGACGCCTGCGACGTCTGCTACCGGGACAAAAAAGGCTACCGTCAGGAAGGGGAGGAGATGGTCTGCGTCAACTGCAGCCAGCGCTTTCATTCCAACCTGATCAACGAGGTCAAAGGGGGATGTAATCCGGCCCCCCTCGAACGGCGCGTGAGCGACGACCGGTTGCTCATTCGTGAAGCGGATCTGCTCCAGGGTTCTCGTTATTTCGAAGGGATCTGATTTTCATGAAACTGCGGACCANNTGCTGGCTGGGCTGCTCATCGGCATCGCTACGGTGGTGACCATGATTTCCCTGTCGGCGGCGATGACCGCCGAAGTCCAGCATCAGATGGAGAACTTCGGCGCGAATATCCTCATCACTCCGAAAACGGACGAACTCTCCCTCTCCTACGGCGGCATCACCCTTGGCGGGGTAAGCGTCGATCCCCGGGAGATCCCCGAGGCCGATCTCGCCCGTATCGAGACCATCCCCAACCGGCGCAATATCGCCGCCGTCGCTCCCAAGGTACTCGGCGCCGTCGAGGTCAAGGGGGAGCGGGTGCTGCTCATGGGGGTGGCGGCCGATCGGGAGTTCCACCTCAAGCGTTGGTGGAGCATCGAAGGGCGGCCGCTGGTGGAGCGGAACGAACTGGTCGCCGGCCATTCGGTGGCCCGGCGGCTGGGATTGAAACCGGGGGATTCGGTCGAGATTGAGGATTTCCCCTTCATGGTGACCGGCATTCTGCGGGAAACTGGGTCCCAGGATGACGATCTGCTCATCGCCAGCTTGCCGACAGCGCAGATTCTGCTCGACAAGCCGGGGCTGATTTCGCTGGTGGAAGTGGCCGCCCTGTGCGGGGATTGCCCGGTAGAGGAGATGGTCGAACAGATCGCCGCCGTCTTACCCGAGGCCAAGGTCGGAGCCATCCAGCAGGTGGTGAAGAGCCGTC
>DIVU01000379.1 GCA_002423365.1 Desulfuromonadaceae bacterium UBA6124
AGGCCTCGTCGTCGAGATTTTCGTCATTGAGGATCAGGACGATCTTGCATTTCTTCTGCTCTTTCAACTGCGTGATCAGGCCGAGAATGTCGCGGGTTTCGACATCGTTCCCCTTGCGTTCGAAATCGTCGATGCAGATCAGGGTTTTATCCAGGGAAAGAAAGGCCAGCGCCTCGATCATGAAACCGAAACGCTCCAGATTTACCCGAGAGCCCGACAGCAGGTGGCGGCCGCCCAGCAGCCTGGATAGTTCGGTCAGATTCCTCTGGAAAGTGGCCAGGGAGGGTTTGCGCCCGATCGTTTTGCGCTCGATGAGGTTTTCGAAGATGGCGAATTTCAACTCGGCCAGGGAATTGATGCCGAAGAGCGACACATAGGCATACTTCTCCGGGCCAAGCTTGTTGCGGTTTTTCGCTTCGACCAAGTAGGTATTCCAGGCGTAGGTCTTGCCCACCCCCCAGGCCCCTTTGATGGAAATGACCTCCGGGGTCTGGCTGGCCAGAAAGCGGTTGATCTGCTGCTTGATGAGCGCGATTGACATAGGACCTCTTTTCAGCGACGGAGAACTTTACCGGCCGTTATCGGCAAGACGACGGTGAAGTGCGGTTCACCAGAAAAAAGGGTCGAAGACGGAACCGCTTTTGTCAATGCTCCGCCGTTGACAAAACCCCGGCGTCCCGCCACAATCGGAACCTTGCCGGCCCAGGACAGGGCCGGTGATTCCATTTCGCTGCGAGGCGCCCATGAATCCCGCTCAACTCTTTTGCATCGATCTCGACCAGCCGAGCCTGCCCGGCTTTCGCCAATTCATCAGCTCCTGGTGCTACCGGGGCGACGGTTTCACCCTGGTGGTCGACCCCGGTCCGCTCTCGACCATCCCCCATCTGGTGACGGAACTGCGCCGTCACGGGGTCGAACGGGTCGACTACATCCTGCTGACCCATATCCACATCGACCATGCCGGCGGCACCGGCGAGCTGCTCAAGGTCTTTCCCGAGGCCACCGTCATTTGTCATCCCGAGGGGGCGCGGCACCTGGTCGCGCCGGAGAAGCTCTGGCAGGGCTCCCTCAAGGTGCTGGGCAAGACCGCCGAGGCCTACGGCGAGATCAAGGCGGTGCCGGCCGACAGAATCGGCTTCCAGGAGACGGTCGGTACCACCGGCGTGCGCGCCTTTTTCACCCCCGGCCACGCTCAGCACCATCTCTGCTATCTGTTCGACGACCTGCTCTTTGCCGGCGAGGTGGCGGGGGTGCGGAGCGAGGTGCCGGAGGGGATCTGCATGCGCCCGGCGACCCCGCCCAAGTTTCTGCTCGATACGGCCCTCGACTCCATTGAACGGATGATCGCCCTCAAGCCCCGCACGATGGTCTTTGGCCATTACGGGATGGTCGATAATGCCCTGGAGCATCTGCACATCGCCCGTGGCCAGCTTAAATTGTGGGTGCGCGCCGTGGCGAAGACCGCCCATCTCAAGGAAAGCTGGCGGGAAGAGGCCTGCTATCAATGGCTGCTCGAAACGGACGAGCATTTCCGCCGCATCGAGCAACTCCCCGCCGACATCATCCCCCGCGAGCGGATGTTCTTCGGCAATACCTGGCGTGGTATGTTGGAATACGTCGAAAGCCTGCCCGAAGACGAATGGCGAAAGCTGGCGGCGGAATAGGGGCGGGCGGCGTCCTCAGCGCTTGGGGATATTTGGATTCGAGTCGCGGCGGAAAAAGTTCGTCAGGTCGAAACCGAAGTAGCGCAGGCAGGCGAGCAGCAAGGCGACGGCGCCGGCTTCGTCGAGGTTGCCGATGTAGGGGATGTTGTCGGGGATCAGCTCGAAAATGCCCGCGCCGGGGTTGAGCAGATAGAGCAGGGCGAGTACGCCCGTGGCCATGACGACGATTTTTTTCATAAAGTCCTCGTTTTGGGGGATGGAAAGCACTGTCGCATAGTATAGCCGATTCGAGGTCAATGAGGACAGTCGCCATGAAACGGAAAAGATTCGGAATCCTGCTTTGCTCTTTGTCCCTGGTCTCGATGCTGTTTTCCGGCTGCGCCCGGCCGACGGCGCGGCTCGGCAGCATTCCCGCTCCCCTCGAAAGCGGGCGCCTGCGGGTCTACTTCAAGGTGATCTCCAGCGGCGACCCCCGCTTCGGCTGGAAACAGACCGAAGCGCAGGCCGAGGCGAAACTGACCCCCATTATCGCCCGCGCCCTCGACTCTTCGAAGGTCTGCGAACTGGTCAGTGGCGCCGATCTGGCGACGGTCGCGGGGGGACAACCCCCGGCCGCCAACTATTGGCTGCGGGACGAGCGGCGCCTGGCCCGCGAGGTCGGGCGGGCGTTGCACGCCGACTACGGCATCCTCATGGAACGGCATCTCGGTTCCTTCAAGGCGGTGCGCTACCTGCTGGTCAACGTGCATACCGGCGCCGTCTTCGAGGTCTCGTCGCTGGCCGTGCCTGCCGGCCAGGCCGAGCACTTTTTTCGGAAAAATGCCATCGCCACCTGGAAAAAACTCTACCGCATGGCGCGCAAGGATCTGCTGCGGGCGGCGCTGGACAAGGGCGCGGGGCGGCTGCCGACAACGACCGGGACGCCGGTGCATGTCGTCGAAAGCGCCGAGCCCGAGCCGGAACCAGCAGCGCCACCCGTCGCGGACGGCAATCTTCCGACCCTGGCGGTCTACGATTTCGCCGCCGCCGAGCCATTGCGCACCGCCGCCGTCATTCTCGCCGACGCCCTGCGCGAGGAGTTGCTGCGGCACGGTAAGGTGCTGCTGGTCAATCGCGAAAATCTCAATCAGGTCTTGCAGGAGCTGGCCGTCGGCCAACTGGGCTTGACCGACGAAAGCCGGGCGGTGGAAGTCGGCAAGGCTCTCGCCGCTGGGCAGATCGTCGCTG
>DIVU01000213.1 GCA_002423365.1 Desulfuromonadaceae bacterium UBA6124
ATCGGGCCGGTCCTCGCCCACGCCGGCTACCTCATCAACCTGGCCGCGCCCGATGCCGAACTCTGGGGAAAATCCAAGGTCGCCTTTCGCGACGAGCTTCAGCGTTGCGCCCACCTCGGCATCCCCTGGCTGGTCATGCACCCCGGCTCGCACCGGGGACAGGGGGATGAGGCCGGACTGGCACGGGTCGTGACGGCACTAAAGGAGATTCTTGCCGACAGCCCCGCCGAGGTCGGCGTGCTGCTGGAAAATACCGCCGCCCAAGGGGATTACCTCGGGGGCCGCTTCGAGCATCTGGCGGGGATTCTGGCGCGGGTGCCCCATGGCCGCCTCGGCGTCTGCTTCGATACCTGTCACGCCTTTGCCGCCGGCTACCATCTCGCCGGCGCCGAGGGCTATCGGCAGGTGATGACCGAATTCGACCACTGCGTTGGTGTCGAAAGCATCCGCGCCTTTCACCTCAACGACAGCCTGAAAGGCCTGGGCAGCCGGGTCGACCGCCACGAACAGATCGGCCGGGGGGCCATCGGCCGCGCCGGCTTCGCCGCGCTGATGACGGATGCGCGCTTTACGGCGATCCCCAAAATCCTGGAAACCCCCAAAGGGGAAGACGACGCCTGGGATCGAATCAATCTGGCGTTATTGCGACAACTGGCACAGGGAGATTGAGATGCGCGCGGTAATTCAACGGGTAGCCTCGGCCCGGGTCGAGGTCGACGGCAAGATCGTCGGCGAGATCGGCCGGGGGTTGCTCATCCTGCTCGGCGTCGAGCAGGGAGACGGCGCCGACGATGCCCGCTACCTGGCGGAAAAATCGGCGCAGTTGCGCATTTTCGAGGATGCGGCCGGGAAAATGAATCTTTCCCTCGCGGATGTCGGCGGGCAGGCGCTGGCGGTTTCCCAGTTCACCCTGCTGGCCGATTGCCGCAAAGGCCGTCGCCCCGGCTTCTCCCGGGCGGCGCTGCCGGAGCCGGCCGACCTCCTCTATCAACAATTCGTCACGCTCTTGCGCGAACGCGGCCTGACCGTGGCCACGGGAATTTTTCAGGCCGAGATGCAGGTGCATCTGGTCAACGACGGTCCCGTTACCCTGCTGCTCGACAGCCGGAAGGAATTTTGATGTCCCACGACGAAGAACACGAAATCCCCCAGTGGAGCGGCCCGAGCCGTTCGGCGAAGAAACGCGCGGCCAAGGCCGTGGAGACCATCGCCACCCAGCTCCTCGATTTGCCGGAGGCGACCTGGGGCAAGGTTCCGGCGCCGCCGGAACTTCGGGAAGAAATCGAGCTGGCGCGGCGAACCGAAAGCCACGGCGCGCGCAAGCGGCAAATGAAGCATCTGGCCGGGGTTCTGCGTCGTCACGACGAAGAAACGGTGGTCATTCAAGAGTTTCTGGAGGGTCTGGACCAGGTCCATCGGCAGGACAAAGAGGCGTTTCATCTCCTTGAGGAACTGCGCGACCGGATCTGCGATCCCGAGCAGAGCGCCGCCGCCCTGATCGAGGCCGAGGGACTGCTCCCCGGGATCGACCGCGCCGGCCTCGCCCGTCTCGCCCGGGCGGTGCATGCCGGAAACGATCGCAAAGCCTATCGGGAAATCTTTCGCCGCCTTCGCGCCACATCGGAAGCGGCCGGTGCCGACGACTGACGCAAAAAGGCCCGCCGGAAAGCGGGCCTTTGCTCATGTTCGGAGGGAAAAACCCTGGATTACAGGGCTTTCTTGATCAGATTTTCGAGCTGGCTCTTGGGAGCGGCGCCGACCAGCTGGTCGACAATCTTGCCATCCTTGAAGAGAATCAGCGTGGGAATGCCGCGCACGCCGTACTGGCCGGGGGTAGCGGGGTTTTCATCGACGTTGAGCTTGCCGATTTTGACCTTGCCGTCGTATTCGCCGGCGAGGCCGTCGATGACCGGGCCGATCGCCTTGCAGGGGGCGCACCAGGTGGCCCAGAAATCGACCAGAACCGGGGTCGAAGACTTGAGGACTTCGTTTTCAAAGCTGTCATCGGAAAGCTGGACGACCTTATCGCTGGCCATGATGGAGTCTCCTTGCCGTGAAGTTTTTAGAAGCGATTCAATTGATTCAACTTTCGCAATGATAGAGCACCCCTTGAAAAAATCAAGGGGTTATTTGGTTTTCGTCCCGCCCCCCGCGCCTTGACAGGCGCCTGGGGGGCACCTATCATGCCGATGACCTCAAGTGGCGGAGAGCGTATGAAACAGTCCAAGATTCATCTGGCGGTCAAGGAACAGACGGCTTTGCTCGGCGAATGCCTCGCCGGCCACGGCGAGGACCTGGAACGCCTGGCCGGGGAACTGGTGGCGGGTTTCAATCAGGGGGGACGTCTGCTCCTGGCGGGTTCCGGCCCACTCGGAACGGTGGCCGAACTGGTCGCCGACCTCTTTCTCTATCGCCTCAGCTTCGAACGGCCTTCCCTGCCAGCCCTGGCCCTGGGGCGGGATCCCTCCCTCGCCGCCTGCATGCTCCGCGACGGCCAGGGGCGGGCGTATTTTTCCCGCCAG
Source organism: Desulfuromonadaceae bacterium UBA6124 (assembly GCA_002423365.1). GTDB lineage: Bacteria > Desulfobacterota > Desulfuromonadia > Desulfuromonadales > Trichloromonadaceae > Trichloromonas. The sequence goes on from DIVU01000213.1 coordinate 2,523, forward strand.
CTGCGGGCACTGGTCGGCGGCAACGACCTGCTGCTGGTGCTGGCGGACGGCAACCGGGACGATGCCCTGCTCGACCTTCTGCCGCTGGCCCGGCAGCTGGATTGCAAGACGGCGCTGATCGTTCCCGAAGGGGCGCCCCTGGCGGGGGAAGAAGTCGACTTCCTCTTTGCACTGAAGACCGCAGCCCCCACACGCCTCCTCGAAATGGGCCTGTTCATGGGGCAGCTGCTGTGCGAGCTGGTCGAAGGGGAACTCTTCGGCACATGACGACCGGTGTGGAAGAAAACGCCGCGCCCGGCTTCTATCCAGTGCAGCTCAATCTTTCCGGACGGCTGTGCGTGGTCGTCGGCGGCGGCGCCGTCGGGCGGCGCAAACTCGCCGGACTGTTGCGGGCCGGAGCCCGGGTGCGGCTGGTCGACGCCGACGCCGCTTCCGTGCCGCCGGCGGTCGACGCCCTAGAATTCCTCCCGCGCCCCTATCGGGACGGCGATCTGGCAGGTGCCTTCCTGGCCTTTGCCGCCACCGACAAGCCGGCGGTGAACGCCGCCGTCGCCGCCGAGGCGCGGCGCCGGGGGATTCCCGTCAATCGCGCCGATAGCGCCGCCGACAGCGATTTCCTTCTGCCGGCCAATCTCCGGCGGGGGGATCTGCTCTTCAGTGTCGCCAGCGGCGGCCGCAGCCCGGCTCTGGCCGCCATCCTGCGGGATCAACTGGCCGAACACTTCGGTCGCGAATGGGGAGCGGTCCTCGACATCGCCGCTGCGCTGCGCCGAAAGCGGTTGACACCTTTGGAACAAACCAAATACAATTACAAGGTTTTGCGCCGTCTTCTGGCCGCCGGACTGGCCGAGCGGGTCGCCGCCGGCGACGCCGCCGGGGTCGACGCCCTCCTCGCCACCTTGCCGGAGGGGGGCTGCACCCTCGACGATCTCGGGATTAAACTGCCGAAAGGGATGCCATGAGTGTCAACATCCTGCTGTTCAAAATAACCCTGCTCTTCTATTCCGTGGCGACCGTTCTCTACCTGGTCGATGTGGTACGGCGGAAGGAAAAGGCCGGAAAAACCGGCAAGGCCGCCCGCTGGATCCTGGTCGGCGGCTTCGCCCTGCATTGCGCCACCCTCCTTGCCCGCTATCTCGAAGCGGGCTACACCCCGGTGGCCAACCTGCACGAATCGCTTTCCTTTTTCGCCTGGACCCTGGTCGGCATCTTCCTGCTCTTCGATATCCGCTACCGCATGACTGTCCTCGGCGCCTTCAGCTGCCCACTGGCGGTGATCCTCATGCTGATCGGCTCCACCGCCCCCACCGCGATGAAAGAGCTTAACCCCGCCCTCGACAGCTGGTGGTTCCCGGTGCATGTGACCCTGGCCTTTCTCGGCAACGCCGTCTTCACCGTAGCCTTCGTCGCCGGGGTCATGTACCTGCTGCAGGAACGGATGCTGAAAAGCAAAAAATTCAGCGCTCTCTACTACCGTCTGCCCTCCCTCGACGTGCTCGACAGCATCAATTACAAATGCCTCTCCTTCGGTTTTCCCCTGATGACCATGGGCATCATCTCCGGCGCGGTCTGGGCCAATTCCGCCTGGGGCGGCTACTGGCGCTGGGATCCGAAAGAGACCTGGGCGCTGATCACCTGGTTTTTGTACGCCGCCCTGTTGCACGGACGCCTGACCGTCGGCTGGCGCGGGCGGCGGGCGGCGATCTTCGCCATCATCGGCTTTCTGTGCCTGCTCTTCACCTTCCTCGGCGTCAACCTGTTGCTCTCGGATCTGCACAGCTTCAAGGCCATGGAAGGCCCCTAGGTAGCGGAAACCATACGGAATTCACCATGATGAACATCATTGTCGTGGGGCTGAGTCACAAGACCGCCCCCGTGGAAATACGCGAACGGGTCGCTTTTGCGCCCACGGACATGGGTCGCCCCCTGCACGAGATGCGCGCCTTGCCGGCGGTGGCCGAGGGGATCATCGTTTCGACCTGCAACCGGGTGGAGCTCTACGCCGGCACTCATGCCCCCGAGGCCTGCGTCGGCCAGCTCAAGGCCTTCCTCGCCGCCTATCACGGCATCCCCGCTGAGCAGTTGGAGGAGCATCTTTACGACTACCAGGGGGAGGAAGCCATCCGCCACGTCTTCCGCGTCTCCTCCAGCCTTGACTCGATGGTCATCGGCGAACCGCAGATTCTCGGGCAGATCAAGACCGCCTACGGCTACGCCGCCGAGCACAAGACCGTCGGCTCGGTACTCAACCGCTTTCTGCACAAGGCCTTTTCCGTGGCCAAGCGGGTGCGCACCGAAACGGATATCGCCAGCAACGCGGTCTCCGTCTCTTTCGCCGCCGTCGAACTGGCGCGCAAGATCTTCGGCAGCCTTGACGGCAAGAAGGTCATGCTCATCGGCGCCGGCGAAATGTGCGAACTGGCGGCGCGGCATTTCCTCAACAACGGCGCCGCTTCGGTGATGGTCACCAATCGTACCCTGGAGCGGGCGGTCAAGCTCGCCGAGGAGTTTCAGGGGCAGGCCGTTCCCTTCGAGGAGTTCCCCCAGCGCCTGCATCAGGTCGATATCGTTCTGACCTCCACCGGCGCCCCCAATTTCATCCTCGGCCAGGAAAAGATGGAAGAGGTCATCCGCCAGCGCAAGAACAAGCCGATGTTTCTGATCGACATCGCCGTCCCCCGCGACATCGACCCCAAGGTCAACAAGATCGACAACATCTATCTCTACGATGTCGACGATCTGCAAGGGGTGGTGCAGGCCAATCTCAAGGAGCGGCAGAAAGAGGCGAAGAAGGCCGAGGTCATCATCGACCAGGAAATCGGCCAGTTCAGCCGCTGGCTGGAGAATCGTGATGTGGTTCCGACCATCGTCGCCCTGCGCAAGAAGTTCGAGGAAATCCGCCAGGGAGAGCTGCGGAAAACCTTTTCCAATCTCAAGGATCTCGGCCCCAAGGAACGGCAGGCGATCGAGGCTCTGACCGCCGCCATCGTCAACAAAATGCTGCACCCGCCGACCTCGGTCCTCAAGCAGAACCAGGAAACGGCCTCGGGGAGCGACTACGTCGATGCGGTGCGGACCCTGTTCGATCTGGAAATCGCCCAGGAAGAAGACGACAGCGAACTCAGCTAAGGAGATAAGGGCATTCATGGAAAAAAAGACACTGCGTATCGGCACTCGCGCCAGCCAGCTGGCCCTGTGGCAGGCCAATTGGGTCAAGTCCGAACTGGAGAAAAAGTATCCCGGGCTCGAAGTCACCCTGACCAAGATCAAGACGCAAGGGGATAAAATCCTTGACGTGCCCCTGGCGATGGTCGGCGGCAAGGGACTCTTCGTCAAGGAGATCGAGGAGGCCATGCTGCGCGGCGAAATCGACATCGCCGTGCATTCGATGAAGGACGTGCCGACCATCTTCCCCGAAGGCCTGGCCCTGCGTTGCATCACCAAGCGGGAAGACCCCCGGGACATCGTCATTCTCAGGCCCGGTTTCAAGAGCTTCCGCGACCTGCCGCAAGGGGCGCGCATCGGCACCTCGAGCCTGCGGCGCAAAGCGATGCTGCTGCATCTGCGTCCCGATTTCCAGATGGTCGATATTCGCGGCAACGTCGAAACCCGCATCCGCAAGCTCACCGAGGACAACCTCGACGCCGTTGTGCTGGCCGCCGCCGGTATGCACCGCCTTGGTTTCACCGGGCAGATCAGCGAATACCTGCCGACCGACGTGTCACTACCAGCCATTGGACAGGGAGCGCTGGGCATCGAATCGCGCATCGCCGATGCCGAAGTCAACGCCCTCATCGACTTCTTCAATCATCCGGAAACCGCCGCCGCGGTCAAGGGCGAGCGGGCGGTGCTGCGTCGCCTCGAAGGCGGCTGCCAGGTGCCCATCGGCGCCTATGGCGAGGTCAAGGCCGGCCAACTGACCCTGACCGGTCTGGTGGCCAGTATCGACGGCGCCAGATTCCTCCAGAAGACCGTCGTCTGCACACCAGAAGAGGCGGAAAAGACCGGCATTTCCCTGGCCGACGACCTGATCATCCAGGGGGCCGGGAAGATTCTCAACGAGGTTTATAACCACGAGACCTTCAACGTCAGCCGCGAGGACGTCTGATCCCCGCAAGCGAATCGATTCACAGGGGCGACGCATGCGTCGCCCCTATCCGTTTACGGCAGGTGAACTCTTGAAACCAGGCATCGTCTATCTCATCGGCGCCGGTCCCGGCGATCCCGGCCTGATCACGGTCAAGGGGCGCGAATGCCTGCGCCGGGCCGAGGTGGTGATCTACGACTATCTGGCCAATCCCGCCTTTCTGCGTGAAGCACCGACCGCCGAACATCTTTACGTCGGAAAAAAGGGGGGCAGCCATCACCGCTCCCAGGAGGAGATCAACACCCTGCTGGTGGAAAAAGCCGGGGAGGGCAAGACCGTCGCCCGCCTCAAGGGGGGAGATCCCTACATCTTCGGCCGGGGCGGCGAGGAAGCCCTCTGTCTGCGCCGGGCCGGCATCCCCTTCGAAGTGGTTCCCGGCGTCACCGCCGGGTTTGCCGCGGCCGCCTACGCCGGCATCCCCCTCACCCACCGCGATCACACCACCAGCCTCGCCCTGATCACCGGCCACGAAGACCCGGCAAAGAAGATGTCGAGTCTCGACTGGGAGAAACTCGCCGGCGCCGTCGGCACCCTGGTCTTTTACATGGGGATCGCCAACCTGCCACTGATCGCCCGGGAACTGACCGCGCACGGCCGCCCCGCCGACACCCCGGTGGCGATTGTGCGCTGGGCGACCACAACGCAACAGCAGACCCTGACGGCGACCCTCGGCGACGTGGTCGAGCAGGCGGCCAAGGCTCGCCTCAAGCCGCCGGCGGTGATCATCGTCGGCGCGGTGGTCGGCTTGCGGGAGGAGCTGCGCTGGTTCGACAACCGCCCCCTCTTCGGCAAACGCATTCTCAACACCCGCGCCGCCGATCAGGCCGCCGAACTGACGGCGCTTCTCGAAGCGCGGGGGGCCGAAGTCATCGAGGCACCGACCATCGAGCTGGTCGCGCCGGAGAGTTATGACGAACTCGACCGCGCCATCGCCGAGCTGAACACTTTCGACTGGCTGATCCTGACCTCGGCCAACGGCGTGCGCTGTTTCTTCCGGCGCCTGACGGAACTCGGCCGCGACGCCCGCGCCCTGGGCTCTTGCCGGATCTGCGTGGTCGGTCCTAAGACCGCCGCCAGCCTCGCCGCGCACGGGCTGCGCGCCGATCTCGTCGCCGCCGAATTCAAAGGCGAAGGAGTGGTGGCAGCGCTGGCGGATACCGATCTGAAGGATAAAAAAATCCTCTTCCCCAAGGCCGACCGGGCGCGGGAAGTGATACCCACGGAGCTGGCCAAACGCGGCGCCCAGGTCGTCGCCCCCGTCGCCTACCGCAACGTCGTCCCCGTCGCCCTGCCGGAGGCGGCCCGCGCCGCCCTGGACGCGGGAGAGATCGACTGCGTCGCCTTCACCGCCTCCTCCACCGTCGACAACCTCGCAACCCTGCTCGGCGACGACCTCGCCGCCCACCTCAAGGGCATCGCCATCGCCTCCATCGGCCCGATCACCTCCAAGACCTGCCACAAGCACGGCCTGGAAGTCGCCGTCGAACCCGCCGAATACACTCTGGAGGCCCTGGTTGAGGGGATTGTGGGGTATTTTGGCCAGAAGGTGTGATCAGAAGAACTGTATTCGCTAGGCAATCTGTGTTATCAGTTGCATCTATCCCGCAAGTGTGCCGTTGAGAGGTGTTCGCGCAGGATAATCAGACTTTTACTTTCCCCTGAACAGAGGAGATTCGCCATGTTCTTTCCCGAATACCGCGCCCGCCGTCTGCGTCGCAACGACAATATCCGCCGCATGGTGCGGGAAACCCATCTGCGTGTCGACGATCTGATCTATCCGATGTTTTCCGCTTTCGGCACCGGGATCAAGAAAGAGATTCCGTCGATGCCGGGGATTTATCAACAGTCCATCGAGCACATCGTCGCCGAGGCCAAGGAGGTCTATGAACTGGGCATTCCGGCAGTGATTCTCTTCGGAATTCCCGAAACCAAGGATGCTTTGGGGCAGGATGCCTATTCGGAGACCGGCATCATCCAGGAGACGATCCGGGCGATCAAGAAGGAAGTACCGAAGCTCACCGTCATCACCGACGTCTGTATGTGCGAATATACCGACCACGGCCATTGCGGGGTGATCAAGGACGGCGACGTGGACAATGACGAGACCCTCCAATTGCTCGCCGCCGAGGCTCTCTCCCACGCCCGCGCCGGGGCCGACATCGTCGCCCCTTCGGACATGATGGACGGCCGGGTGGCGGCGATCCGCGAGATCCTCGACGCCAACGGTTTCGAGCAGATCCCGATCATGAGTTATGCGGTCAAGTACGCCAGCGCCTACTACGGCCCCTTTCGCGACGCCGCCGATTCGACTCCCCAGTTCGGTGACCGCCGCTCCTATCAGATGGACCCGGCCAACCGCCGCGAAGCGATTCGCGAGGCGGCCCTCGACGTGCAGGAGTGCGCCGATTTTCTCATGGTCAAGCCGGCCCTGGCCTATCTCGACATTCTGCGGGACATCAAGGAGCGCTTCGACCTGCCCCTGGTGGCCTATAACGTTTCCGGCGAATATTCGATGATCAAGGCCGCCGCCGCCAATGGCTGGGTCGATCACGACCGAATCATGATGGAAACGCTGATCGGCATGAAACGGGCCGGGGCCGACATCATCATCACCTATCACGCCAAGGAAGCGGCTCGGCTGCTTCTCGGCCGCTAGGCCGAAGGAACACGCGCCGACTCATGCGAGAATATTTCTGCGACCGGCTGGCCAACGGCCTGCGCCTGGTCACCGTTGAAATGCCCCACCTGCACTGCGCGGAGATGGCCTGCTACGTCCAGGTCGGCGGACGGGACGAGTCCGCCGACTTGGCGGGCATCTCCCATTTCCTCGAACACATCCTCTTTCGCGGCAGCCTCGATTTCCCCAGCACCTTCGTTTTGGAGCGGGCCTTCGAAGCCATCGGCGGCGCGGTAAACGCCGCCACCGACGTGGAAAGCACCTGTTATCACAGCCGCTTCCATCCCCAGCATCTGGATGAGGCTTCCCGCCTCTTCGCCTCGCTGCTGACCCGGCCGCTCTTCGCCGACGTCGAGTTGGAGCGGCGCATCATCCTCGAAGAGGCGCTGGACGATCTCAACGAGCGGGGGGAGGATGTCAGCCCCGACAACCTCACCGCCGGCCTGCTCTGGCCCGATCATGCCTTAAGCCTGCCGACCATCGGCAGCACGGCCTCGATCAAGGCGATCCGCGAGGACGACCTGCGCACCCACCATGGCCGCTATTACACCCCGGTCAACGCGGTGGTGGTGGTCGCCGGCAATGTTCGCCGCGAAGCGGCGCTGCAGGCCGTGACTGGGGCCTTCGGCCACTGGCAGGGCAGCGGCGGCCCCGAGCGACAAAGCCCGACAGCCCGCGAAGCCCATGCGCCGGAGGTGGCCTGGGCCAAGGATTCGGATTCGCAGATTCTGCTGCAGCTGGCCTTTCGCGCCCCGGGGCGGGGGCATGCCGATACCGTGCCGCTGCGGGTGCTGCGCTGGATTCTCTCCTGGGGGGGGGCCTCGCGCCTGATGCTGCGCCTGCGCGAACAGCTTGGCCTGACCTACCATGTGGAGGCGGGGCTGTCGATGCTCGCCGACTGCGGCTCCTTCACCATCGATCTGGCGGTGGCGCCGAAAAATCTCGAGCGGTCGGTGACGGAAGTGCTTGGGGTGGTGGCGCGGCTCTGTCGCGAGCCGGTACCCGAGGATGAGCTGCAGGGGGTGTTGCGGGCCTATCTCTTCGACCTGGAGTTCAGCCAGGACCATACCGAGGCGATGCTTTCCCGCTATGGATGGGGGGAACTGGCCGGCTATCTACGCACTGTCGAAGACGACCGGCGCGAAGTCATGGCGGTGACGGCCGAGGCGATCCAGCAGGCGGCCCGGTCGGTCTTCGCCCCAGGCAATCTCAAGCTGGCCATCGTCGGTCCCTGGAAGGAAGCGCACCGGCGCGCGGTGAACAAGGTCCTTGCCGCTTATTCCCCGCTGACGGAACCCTAGGCGATGCGGATCGTCTTGTAGAGAAAATTCTTGAAACGGAAAAAGGTCTTGCGGCTTTGCGCGTCCTTGGCGCGGGGGTCGCAGGCCTGGAGCATGACGGCGATCTTCGGCATGTTGGTCGCTCCTTCCCGACGAGCGAGATCGATGACCGCCGCCACCACATCCCGGGAGATGCGACTCTCGGAAAAAGGCTCGTAGACCCGCTCCCAGAAATCCCCTTCCCCCTTGCGCAGGTCCGAAAAAATCTCCTCCGCGACCTGGGTGGTGAGTTTCTCCACCGCCACCGTCCCCTTCGGCCGTTCCGGTTCGCCGATCGCCCGGCGTATGTCTTCCTCCGAAAGCACCCGTTTTTTCCGAAAAAAGAGGGCGCGCAGCAGGATGCTGCGCAGCTCGCGCACATTGCCGGTGTAGTGGTGCTGGGAGAGGAGTTGCTGGGCGCCACGAGTCAGCACCGGGGCATCCTCCTCGCGCTCCTCGCCCCCCCCTTTGCGATAAACTTGGTAGAGCTTGCCGAGAAAGTGGGTGGCCAGGTCGGGGATGTCCTCGCGGCGCTGGTTGAGGGAGGGAACCTCGATGGTCAGCTCGGAGAGGCGATGGAAAAGGTCCTCGCGGAAATGGCCGGACTCGATGAGCTGTTTGAGGTTCTTGTTGGTGGCGGCGATGAGCAGCACCCGCGAGAAGCGGGTGACGTTTTCGCCAAGGCGGACGAAGCCGCCGTTGTCGAGAAAGCGCAGCAGCTGCACCTGGGTTTTGGGGTCGGCGTCGCCGATTTCGTCGAGAAAGACCACACCGCCGTGGGCCTCTTCGAGAATTCCCTTGCGGTCGGTGTGGGCGCCGGTGAAGGCGCCGCGCTTGTGGCCGAAGAGTTCCGAATAGGTGAGGTCGCCGCTGTAGGCGGCGATGTTGGTCTTTTTCACCGGCAGCTCGCCGCGCGGATCGATCTCGATCTGGTACATCTCCCGCAAGCGGGAGAAGATGTTGTTGAAGAGGAACTCCTTGCCGCTGCCGGTGTCGCCGGTGATGAGGATCGACGGCAGGCCGAGGGAGGCCTCCTGCAGGTCGCGCACCGTCCACTTGGCCAGACGGTTGAAGAGGGGCGGGGTGATGCGCTGGATGAAGTCGACCAGTTCCGAGGTCTTGGCCGAGTTGCCGATGATGTTTCCCAACTTGTAGGAAGAGATCTTCGGGTCTTTGTAGCCGACATCCCGGCGCAGGTTGATGACTTCGCCGGTGAGTTTTTCGATCCGTTGCAGATCGTAGAGAAAGGGCGCGATCAGCCGTTCGATAATCATCAGGATGCGTTTGTGCTCATCGGTGAAGTAGTAGGGACGCAGACTGTCGAGGCAGATGACGGCGATGACTTGATCGTCGTAGAGTACCGGCACGGCGATTTCGCTCTTGATAACCCCGGTGATCTCCCGGTACAGCCCCTTCTTGCGCTTCTCCTCCTCGGTATCGGCGATGACGTGCGGCCGTCCGGTGTGGGCGACGTAGCCGGTGAGGCTGCGCTCCTCGGGGGGCAGGTTCTCGCCGCCGACGCGAATCGGCGGAATGTCCTTCTTCAGCCATTCCTTGCTCTTGGCCCCGACCAGCCGGCCGTCCGGTTCCTCGACGACCAGCCAGCGTATCCCTTCCTCCTCGCGCACCAAGGCGATACTGCCGGTGTCGGCGCCGATCAGTTCCGTGGCCTTGGACAAGGCACGGTTGAGAAAGGGTTGCAAACCCTCGAATTTTTCCTGCAACAGGTCGTTGATCTCGGAGAGGACCTGGATCTCCATGTGCTCAACGCCGATTTCCTGGATGACCCGCTCGGCCATCTCGGCGTGGGCCTCCAGCAGCCCCTTCTCGAAGTCGCTGAAATGGTAGGACCCGCGGGTGTAGTAGTTGACCAGGCAGATGATACGCCGGGTGTGTGGTTCGTAGCGGGGGACCACATAAAGGGATTTCAGCCCCATCTGCTCGGTGAGGTAGCGCTTCTGCAGGGGCTCCGCCGGCAGGTTGGGGATGTACAGGGGGGAGAGGAGGGTGTCGTCGCTGATGATACCGGTGCTGCTGATGTAACGGGAAAGCAGGGATTGGCCGGGGCCGAGGTTGATGAGCTTTTCATCCTCGTAGAGCTGGCGGGCGCCTTGGTCCTTGGTGTAGGAGGCGAGCACCTGCAAGCCCTCCTCCTTCGATTCCAGGCCCAACGGCGAAGGAATGAGGACCGAGGCCAGGGTCAGTTTATCGATCAGACGGACCGCCGATTTCACCATCAACAGGGCGGCTTCCTTCTTTTTCGCTTTGTCGATGCGCCGGGCCAGGACGATCTGCTGATGATACTTGCGCGCCTGGTCGATAAGCGGCACGACCTCGGCGAGAAATTCCCGCAGCACTCGCCGCTGGGATTCGGCGGGGACGCGCCCGACCCGACTGCTGTCGACACTGAGAACGCCGGCCGAGCGCCCCTGATGGATCAGGGGAACGAGATAGCTGGCACGGATCTCGAAGCGGTCGGCGAGTTCCAGGGCGTTGGGTCCGGCCAGGGTCGCCACATCCTCGACCAGGGTCGCCTGCTGGGTCATGTAGACCCGCGACACCAGATAGTCGGTGCTGTTGAGGGGGAAGGACTGCCCCTTGACCGCCAACGCCTGGGCGCCGTTGGCGGCGGCGCAGACGAGGATACCGCCGGTCAGGTCTTCGAGGTAGACCCGGCAGCGGTTCTGGCGGGTGATGAGTGTCACCGCGCCGAGCAGCACATGCAGGATGTCCTCCAGGTTCTCCTTGCCGTAGCTGGCGATTTTGGCTTTGAGATGGGAGAGTTGCGCGACAACGAAGGATTCCATGGCGACCTCGGAAGTTGAGTGGAAATTTTACTCAGGCACTATAGAGCGATCCGCCGGGATCTGTCAAAGGCGCACGGACGTTTCCCGGTAAGCCGCTTGTACTTTTTCGACCCTTGGTGTATATAATTCGCCAAGTGTTTTAATCTTTCCGCGAAGGGACTTCGACCGGCGTGCTGCCCCGTTTTCACGAAAATGAGGTTTTTTCGGCCTGCCGAACCCTGTTCGGTCCCGCGGTCCATCTGTCCCTCGATTTTCTCGGCTACTTGCAGCCGGGAGGGGTCAAGGCCGCTTTTCGCGAACAGGCCAAGCAGAACCATCCCGATCTCTTCGCCAGCCACGATCCCGAAATCCAGCACCGCCAGTCCGAGCTTTTCCGTCAGGTCCGCGAAGCCTTCGATCTGATGCAGGCCTTTATCAAGCACCGGGACGAAGAGCAGGGGCAGTGTGCCCATCGCGCTTTTCATGGCGCCCGGCCCCAGGCCTGGGCCCGCCCCAAGCGACCACCGCGCCGACCGGCGGGGGGACATTTCTTTCGCGGCGCCGTCCCCGCGCGACGTCTGGAATTCGGCAGCTATCTCTATTATCGCGGGCTGATTTCCTATCAGTCGCTGATCGACGCCTTGGTCTGGCAGCGCCGCCAGCGGCCGGTGCTCGGGGATATCGCCCGGCGCTGGAGTTGGCTGAGCGAAGCCGACATCCTTACCATCTGCCGGGATCGCGGCGGTTACGGCCGCTTCGGCGAAAAAGCCGTACGCCTCGGTCTACTCGGCCAGGCCCAGGTGCAGACCCTGCTCTTCTTCCAGCGCAGCCGGCAGCAGAAGATCGGCCGCTACTTCGTCGAAGCCGGCCTGCTCAGCGAATTGCAGATCGAACGCCTGGCCGCCGAATGTCACCAGCACAACAGCCGCGTAGCCGGCGCATCTGCCAATGAAAGACGCCGCGCCGCTACCGGCTGATCTTTCCTCCGCTCACGTTTTTCATCCCTTCGCTTCACTCCCCATCTTCAATAACAGGAGCATCTTTTCATGGGCATTCTTGCCAATAGCGTCAGTCTTTGCCAGTTTCAGATTCTGCTCGACAATCCGCCCGACGATCTCTTCGCCTGGGCGAGCGAACAACTCGCGGCCAAGGCTTTCCGCCCCATCGATCGCGGCAGCGAGGAGCTCTCCGTCGGCTGGGTGCTGGTCGACGATCCCCAGTCCAGTGATTTTTCCGAACCCCGTGCCTTCTGGCGGGATCATTACCTGGTCTTTTCGTTACGCCGGGACCAACGCCGGATTCCCTCGGCACTGCTGAAAGCCCATCAGGAGCGGGTCGAGACCGAGTTCCTCGCCGCTCATCCCGGACTCAACCGGGTGCCCAAGCAGAAGCGGGAGGAGTTGCGCGACGCCGTGCGCGGCACCCTGCTCAGCCAGACCCTGCCGGTGCCGGCGGTCTTCGACGTCGTCTGGGATACCCGCACGGGCCGCCTGGGCTTCGCCAGTCTCAATGCCAAGGTCCTGGAAATGTTCGAAGGACTGTTCCGCCAAACCTTCGAAGGGTCGCGCCTGATCGCCGTGCATCCCTACGGCCGCGCCGAGGGCCTGTTCGACGAAACCGGACGCGCGGCCCTGGCGGCGGAAAACCGCGCCGGCGGCGATTCGGTGCTGGAAATGATCGAGGGCAACCGCTGGCTCGGCGAGGATTTCCTGCGCTGGCTCCTCTACCAAACCCTCACCGAAGCCTCCCGCTACACCGTCAATCGCCCCGGCCCGGCGACCGTGGGGGAAGGCTTCGTCGCCTATCTCAACGACCGGTTGCTGCTCAAGGGGGGGAGCGAAAGCGGCGTGCAGAAGGTCACCGTGGTCGGCCCGCAGGATGCATTCAGCGAAGTGCGCACCGCCCTGAACGGCGGCAAGCAGATCACCGAGGCGATTGTGCATCTGGAAAAGCTCGAAGACCAGTGGAAGCTGACCCTCAAGGGGGAGACCTTCCACTTCGCCTCCTTCAAGACCCCATCGGTGAAGGTCGAAAAGGATCAACTCACCGATGCCGGCAGCGAAAAGGAGGCGGTCTTCTACGAGAAGATGCACGTCATGGAAGAGGGCCTGCAACTCTTCGACAGCCTCTACCGGCACTTTCTCGACCGGCGCCTCGGCGCCGACTGGCCCGCCGTCAACGCCCGCATCGCCGAGTGGCTGGCGGCGGAATAGACGACCTCCGCGCAACAATTTCAGTTCACGAAAAACGCCGCTGTTCCAATTGAGGGACAGCGGCGTTTTTATGAAAACATCGATGAGCTCTGTGGCCCGACAATCCGATGGTTGTCAGAACCGCAGGAGACGGTGACGGAAAGGAACCGCATCGCCGCTCCCAGTCCTCCCGGTGTTGTGGTCAGGGATTCTGCACCAGGGCGAAGAGGACCGACAAGAAGAGCAGAAGCAACGTGCTGGCCAGGGCGAGAATCTGGGCAAAGCGCAGACGCATGGGAGACTCCTCAGACCAGGTCGAAGATTTCCGAATGGATGTGGGTGGGCGGGATCCCCTGATGGGCCAGGGCCTTTTCCGCCACGGCGATCAACGGTGTGGGGCCGCAGATGAAGCACTCGCGCACGGCCCGGTCATCGGGAAGGTGGCGGGCGAAAATCTCGTCGCGCAGCAGGCCCCGCTCTCCCTCCCAGTCGGCGGGGGGTTCGCTCAGCACATAGACGATGGTCAGATCGAGCCGACTGCGCAAATCTTCCAGTTCTTCGCGAAAGGTCGTCCGCTCCCAGGCACGGTAGGCATAAAAAAGGAGTAGCGGCCGCCGGTCGTCGCGCTCGGCGAGGGTGCGCAGCATGCTCATGATCGGGGCGATGCCGACCCCGCCGGCGACGAAGACATAGCCGGGCGCTGGGCTGATATCGATGCTGAAGGTGCCATAGGGGCCGTCGATCCAGGCCGGTTCTCCCACCTGGATCTCGCCGATGCGGTTGGTGAAATCCCCCAACTCCTTGATGGTGAAGGAAATCTCCCCGGGAACGGTGGCGCTGGAGGAGATGGAAAAAGGATGTTCGCGCATGGCAAAGGGGGAACTCCGCAAGGTCAGCCAGGCGAACTGGCCCGGCAGATAGCGGAAGCCACCGTGCCCCTCGGGGCGCAGCACCAGGGTCCAGCTGCTGCCGCGCTCTTCGATGACCCGGACCACCCGCCAGGGGCGACGTAGCAGTTGTAATGGCTTGAGCAGTCGCACGCGGATGACCACGGCCACACAGGAGAGAGCGATGCCCAGCCATAACCAGGCCTTCCAGGGGGTAGCGCTGTAATGGGCGACCCCGGCAATATGCGCCACTCCCAGCAGCAGCGCCATTACCGCCAGCAGCACATGGGCGATGCGCCAGGCGTCGTAGTGGATGCGCAACGGTTTCCGCCACAGAGAGGAAGCCATCAGCGCCGCCAGTGCCACCCAGGAAACGAGCCCCGTCCACAGGTGCAGAGGCAAGGTGCCGTCAAGTATCACCCCCAATAGCGCCGGTTCCTCGTGAAAGAGGAGCAGGGGATGGATGGTGGCGAAGGCAAAGGCGCCGATGGAGGCGAGGCGGTGGAAGTAATAGACGAGGTCGATGCCAAAGGGAGCCGTGGCCCGCTGAAAGCGCGCGGTGAGCAGAAACATGATCGCCATCATGGCGGTGGCGGCAAAGCCCAGGGCCAGGGAAAGATCGAACCAGAAGCCGTAACCGGCGGGCTTGGGGCCAAGCAGCAAGACAAAGAGCGGGGCCTGGACCAACAGCAGATAAAGCAGTATCCAGAAGGTCGCGCGCAGATAGGGATGCATGGGGGGGCCCGTGGTGAAAGGATGACCGGCGGCATTGCCGTTACCCTCAAGTATGCCTGAAGGGGAACGGGGAGCAAGCCGCTAAAAAATCTTGACAGAATCACATCTTTCGGGTTTAATTAAGTGACTGTATTTAATGAGCGAAATACCTTTTATGGTTTATTTTTTTACATACTTCGCACTGCATTAATATCACCGCCACCTTTGGAGATGAATCGCGGCAGCCTCATCCCCTCCTCTCCTTTTCTTGCATGAAACGATTGTCATGCTAGAATTGTGACGGCTCTTTCATGAGGACTTGCGATGTCCAACCCCAAAATCGTCTTCCTACTCTCGGACGCTACCGGCGAAACCGCCGAAAAGATGGTGATGGCGGCCCTTCTGCAATTCGGCGACCGGGATGTACGGTTGCGCCGCATCAGCCATGTGCGCAGCAAAAACCAGGTGTACGAAGCCCTTGACGAAATTCTCGCGGCCCAGGGCATCGTCGTTTACACCATCGTCAATCGCGAACTGGCGCGCCTGGTGCATGACGAATGCGATTCCCTAGGGCTTCCCTGCATCGATCTGATCACCCCCCTGCTGATGAAAATCACCGAGTTTTTTGGCCTCTCCCCCCGGGAAACACCGGGCCTGCTCCACGGGATCGACGAGGATTATTTCCGCCGCATCGAGGCCGTGGAATTCACCGTCAAGCACGACGACGGCCAGGAAACTGCCCATCTACCCAAGGCCGACATCGTCCTGGTGGGGGTTTCGCGCAGCAGCAAGACACCGCTCTCCATCTATCTCGCCCACGCCGGATGGAAGGTCGCCAACGTGCCGCTGGTCAAGGGGATCGATCCCCCCAAGGAACTGTTCGACGTCGATCCCAAGCGGGTGGTGGGGCTGATCATCGACCCCCAGCGCCTTTTGGAGATGCGGGTGACGCGTCTGAAACATCTGGGCATGGACTCCAAGGCCGCTTATGCCGACTTCGCCGAGATCGAGGATGAACTGCGCCATGCCCGTGCCTTTTTCCGCCGCCATCCCTGGGTGGTGATCGACGTTTCGGGCAAAGCCGTGGAAGAGACGGCCAACGAGGTTCTGGTCAAGCTCAAGTTGAAATAAAGTAGAAATTGTCCCCTGGGGATAACGTCCGTCGGAATCAAACAAAAGAAGGAGTTTAATATGAGAATTCTGGTCGTCGAAGACGAGAAGAAAGTAGCCAGCTTCATCAAGCGCGGTCTCGAAGAGGAGGGTTTTCTGGTGGATGTCGCCTACGATGGCGAGGAAGGGCGCTACATGGCCGAAACCAACCCCTATGACCTGATCCTGATGGATGTCATGCTGCCGAAGAAGGACGGTCTGACCGTGGTCCGCGAACTGCGAGAGAAGGGGATGAGCGCGCCGGTGCTGTGCCTGACCGCGAAGGACACGGTCGACGATATCGTTTCCGGCCTCGACTCGGGCAGCGACGACTACCTGACCAAGCCCTTCGCCTTCGCCGAGCTGCTGGCCCGGGTGCGCGCCCTGCTGCGCCGGGGGGGGCAGGACCGGGGGGCGGAGATCCACTTCGCCGACCTGCGCCTCGACCCAGTGGCCCACAAGGTCTGGCGCAGCAACAAAGAAATCGATCTCACCGCGAAGGAGTACGCGCTGCTCGAGTATTTCATGCGCAACCCCAACCAGACCCTGACCCGGACAATGATCGCCGAGCATGTCTGGGACTACACCTTCGATTCCTTTACCAACATCATCGACGTCTACGTCAACTACCTGCGGAAGAAGGTGGACAAGGACTTCGACAAAAAACTGATCCACACCGTCAGGGGCGCGGGCTACGTTCTCAAGGAGGAATAACTTGGCCCGTTTCTCCTGTCCCGGCTCAGTCCGGTTTCGCCTGGCCTTCTGGTATGTCGTCACCCTGGCCGTCATTTTGACGGCCAGCGGTGTGTACTGGTACTGGACCTTGTCGCGAAACCTGCAGGGGCATGTGGACGCCACGCTAATGATGGTGGCCAAGGACGTCATCTCCTTCCATCTGGTGGAATCACCAGAGACTCCCCAGGAAGAAACCTGTCGGAAGCTGGAAACCTTTATCCGCGAGCACAACTGGAGTGAGTTTGTCCAGTTCGTCAATGAACAAGGGAATATCGTCTGTCACACCAGCAATCTGCTGGAAGCCCGTCTGCCCATCAGCGCCGAGGCCCTGCGGGCGCTACATACCAATCAGCCCCTCTACGAGACCGTCAACCTCACGGACGCTCGCCCCTTACGCCTGCTGACCTTTCCCCTGGCCATCGACGGCCATTCGCACGACGTGGTCCAAGTTGCCGAAGATCTCGGCCCCCTGTATGAGACCCTGCGCGTACATCGTTGGCAACTCTCCCTCTACAGTCCCCTGCTCCTTTTTATACTGGCCATCGGCGGCTGGTTCGTCACCGGGCGCGCCCTCTTGCCGGTGCGCCGCATCACCAACGCAGTCCAGCGAATCAGGGCGGAGAACCTCTCCGAACGCCTGCCCGTCAACCGCTACCGGGACGAGATTTCCGAGCTGCAGGAAACCTTCAATTCCATGCTCGAAAGGCTGGAGGAGGCTTTCACCAAGGTCCGTCAATTCACCGCCGACGCCTCCCACGAACTGCGCACCCCCCTGGCGATCCTGCGCGGTGAAACGGAAGTGGCCCTGCGCTGGGCAAAAAATCCCGAGGAGCTGCGCGCGACCCTCGAATCGAACCTGGAAGAGATCGACCGCATGAGCCGGATCATCGAGGATCTGCTGGCGCTGGCCAAGAGCGAGGCGGGAGAAATCCCCCTGGCGCTGGCCGACGTCAAGCTCAGCGATCTGCTGCAGGATCTCTATCTCCAGGGCAAGACCCTGAGCGAGCCCAAGGGGATCGAGTTCACCTTGCACATGGAGGTGAATCAGGAAATCCATCTACGTGGCGACCAGTTGCAACTTCACCGCATGCTTCTCAACCTGGTTTCCAACGCCGTCAAATACACCCCCGACGGCGGTCGGGTCGCGATCCATCTGGCCAGTGACGACCACCGGGCCCGGATACGGGTGACCGACACCGGCTTCGGCATCGCCGCCGAACACCTACCGCATCTTTTCGACCGCTTCTACCGTATCGATGAAGCCCGCAACCGCGCCATCGGCGGCAGCGGCCTGGGCCTCTCCATCGTTAAATGGATCGTCGAGGCCCACGGCGGGCAGATTGAAGTCGCCTCGGAACCGAACCGGGGCAGCACCTTCACCGTCAGCCTCCCCCTCGACGGACCTCCGCCGAAGGAACGGGAACTCACCTGAACGAAAACACGGAGACACACGAAAAAGCGGCCCCGGTTGCATACCGGAGCCGTTTTTTTATCGTGTTCGTTGAGGGATGGATCTACTCGCGGGTCTGGAAGCTGACCTCCTTGGCGACCATGTCGACCACCGGCAGGGGCGGCACTTCGGTCAGGCCGTAGGTCGCGTTCAGGTCGATACCCTCCGGCACATTGGCGAGGAGTTTTTCGGCGATTTTCTGGTCGGCCTGACGGTAGCGCAGTTTGATGTCAAGCTTGACCACCGGGCTGGTTCCGACGTTGATCCCGTAATAAACGTCCTTATACCCCTTGGGGGGAATGGTATCGTGCCGGGAGAAGGCGGTGATTACCCAGGGATCGACGGCAAAGTGGAAATCACTGCCCATGCCGTCCGAGTTGAACAGCCGGGTGTTCTCCGGCAGCTGGCCGTTAGCGTCGACCGCGCCGCTGGTCATGATCACCTGCCCCTTCTCGTCGGTGGCGGTAATTTCGAGCCACAGCTGGCGAATGTTGGTGAGGGAGGTCGGCAGGTTGTGGCCGGCACGGATATTTTTCACCCGAACTTTCACCTCAGCCAACTGGCCGTTGTTGTAGACCGGCGTCACTTCCAGGTCGGCGGCCGACTGGAGGCGCCCTACGGCCATTTCATATTTTTTCATGATATTGGCAGCCAGGGCCTCGTCGCCGGCCTTCGTGGCCGCGCCGGCGGCCAGATAGTAGAGAAGATAGTTGGCGCCATTGAAATAGTGGCGGTATTCGTGGCGCTCAGGTTTTTTGAAGTCGTCGGCGGTACGCTTGAACGTCTCGAGATCGACCATGTGACAATCCTGGCAGAGGATGGTCTTCTGCGCGTAGGCGCCGCGTTTCCATTCGAGATAGGTGGCTTCGAGGGGAAAGTGTTTATCGTAATGGTAGACCTGATGACAGCCGGCGCAGAGATCGGCCTGCAGGTGCAGGGAGGACTCGTCACATTCATGAAAACCCATGCCGCAATCGTCCGACACGGCCACCGGACCCTGTTTTCTCAGCTGCGGTCCCGCGGGCGTATCGACCCCGGGGCGAAGGATGAAGGACCCATTTTCCGGCTCGTGAGTCGGGGTCTGCCAATGGGTGGTGCCGACGATGGAATGACAGACATCGCAGGAAACCCCGGCCAGGGCCATCGGGCTCAAGTCTTTGAGCCCAGGGCCTTTGATTTCGCCGGTGACCACCGCGGCAGCCGAATGGCAGCCTTCACACTGGCGGGCGATGTCATGCCCGACAGCCTTTACCGCCAGGTTGAGCTCCCCCTGGTAGACGGGATCCTTAAACGCCAGGGCATGAATCGAGCCGGTCCATTCCTCGTACTGCTTGACATGGCATTCAGCACAGACTTCCGGGGGAGTGAATTCGGCACCGTTCTTCTCGTATTTGATAAGCGACGGGTAGTAGGGATAAAATTCCCGGTCGACGTCAAAGACCGGGGGTGGGACGGCAAAGGCACCGCTTGTCAGCAATGACAGGCATAGCAGCAGCATCAACTTCTTCATCATATGGCCTCCTTGAGGGTGAGGGTGGTCCGAAACGGACGTGGAATGTGAGACATAAACGGTTATAAATTATCATGCACTAACGTCTTGTCAATCGAATATTTGCCTTCAACGGCGATTTGCTTTATTTGAAATCCTGCTCCCGACGCTAATGGTTCTGTGTATTTACACAGTGTATTCCGCGAGGCCCTGTGATATTTTCCATCCTATGCGCCTGACTCTCAAACACCAGATCATTCTCGCTCCGGCCGCAGTCCTGCTGCTGATGGCATTGCTGCTCGCTTTTTTGCAGTACACCTACTGGGATCTTTCCCGCAAGCGCCAGGAAGCCCGCAACCTGGGAACGGTCTTCGTCGCCCTGGCCGAAGCGGAACTGGCGACCCAGCGGATGCATTCCCTGCTCATGCAGCTGGGCGGCGAGCCGTTAGTCGACGTGCGTTGTTTCGGTGAACTGAACGGCCTCTACGAGCACCTGGACGGCGCCACCGGCCGCATTCTCCAGATCCTGCCCCTGCCTGAGCAGTCCCGCACTCTGCTGCGCCAGGCGGTCGCCGACCTCAATCCAGAGCTCGGCATCGACGTGGATCGCTTCAACGCCGCCATCGTCCTGATTCGCCCCGAGTTGAGCTCCCTGTCCGAGCTGATCCAGCGCCAGCGGGAAAAATTGCGCGGTCTGCACAGCCAGGATGTGGACGAACTGGTCGATCATACCGCTTTCGTTTCCATCGTCGTCCTCGGCTCGGCGATTCTCGTCGGCATCTTTCTTTCCATGTATTTCGGTCGCGGCATCCTGCGTCGGGTCAAGGAGCTGTCCGACAGCGCCGGCCGCATCGCCGCCGGGGATCTCACCCCGCCGCCGGCGCCGGCCCAGGTCCATGACGAACTCGACGCCCTGGCCCTGGCCATCAACCACATGACCGATCGCCTGCTGCGGGTGGTGGGAACGGAAAAGCTGCTGGAAGGGGCGGAAGAAGAGCGGCGGCGCATCGCCATGGATATCCATGACCAGACCCTGGCCGATCTCGCTTCGGTGCTGCGGGGCATTCAGGAAGTGCGCTGCGAAGGGGAGTGCAAAAACGGCGTAGCGCGGATCGAAGAGGACCTGCGCCGCGCCATCGGCAATCTGCGCGAGGTGATGGACAACCTCCATCCGCAGACCTTAGACATTCTCGGCCTGGGACCGGCGCTCGAATCCCATCTGGAGCGGCACCTGAACAAGCCCGACCTCCCCCCCTATCACCTCTACATCTCCCCCCGGGTCGACACCATGCCCCTGTCGCGCGCCGCCCGCCTCGCCCTCTATCGCATCGCCCTGGAGGCCATCCACAATGTCATCAAGCATGCCCAGGCCTCCCGCTACGAAGTCAATCTCGACCGCCGGGAAAATGATCTGATCCTCTCCATCGAGGATAACGGCAACGGCTTTGACCCCCGCACGGTCCCCTCTTCGGGACACCGGGGGCTCTACAACATCCGCGAACGGGCCAAGACCGTCGGCGCCGAGGTTTCCTGGGGGCCGTCCCGCTTCACCTCGGGAACCCGTTTCGAACTGACCCTGCCGCTGCCCGCCGCCGGGCAAGGAGCCTAAGCATGCCGCCATTGGATATTCTGATCGCCGAGGACAACCCCAAGGATTTCGAGTTTCTCGATCAGCTGCTGCACGGGCTGGAAGTCGAGTGTCGCGTGGAACGGGCGCACAACGGCCAGGTCGCTCTCGATCTCGCCCTGGGCCGCGCCAACCCGCTGATCATCAGCGACATCCAGATGCCGGAACTTAACGGGATCGAATTCGCTCGGGAACTCTGGCAGCGGCAGCCGACGGCGCGGATCGTCTTCTGGAGCCAGTACAAGGACGAAATGTACGTGCGCGCCCTGTCGAAAATCGTCCCGCCGGAAACGGTCTACGGCTATATCCTCAAATCCAACACCAAGGAACGCATCGCCTCGGCCATCCGCACGGTGCTTCTCGATGACCAGTGCTGGATCGATCCCGAGGTGCGCAAGGTGCAGGGGCGCGCCGGGCACAGCCAGACCGCCCTGTCGGACATCGAATTCGAGGCCCTGCTCGACATCGCCCTCGGCCTGACCGACAACCTCATCGCCCAGCGGCGCTACCTCAGCCGCCGCGGGGTGCAGAGCCGGCTCAACTCCCTGTACAACAAGCTCGCCCTCGACCAAGACCAGTTCAACAGCGAAAAGATCGGTGACGCCTTCAACCTGCGCAACCGCGCCGTGGCCGTGGCCTTACGGCGCGGACTGCTCAACGCCTTCGAACTGGAGCATGAGGAAGAGGAATTTCAGGAGTGGCTCAAGCAGTTCAAGAAAAACCGCCGCTGATCGTACCTTCCTTATTCGGAGCAAAAACCCCACCTTGCCTCTTCCCGGTGTTCCGGCTTCTTGACTTCCACAGCTATTTCATTAGTGTTTTTTCCTGAAAGGGGAAACATGTCGCGAAGAATCGTCTTTGCTCTCGCTGTACTCTCCTTCCTAACACTGGCCTGGCCGACAACTTCAGTCTTGGCCTTTTCAGGGCAACTGCACGGCGTTTACGGTCAGGTGGAGAGCGAGGAACTCGAAGGGGGCGGGGCCAGTCTTGTCATTGGCTCCCGCTTCGGTCTGCAACTCGACGGCGCCTACGCCGAACTCGGCGAGGACCAGCTCAAAGGGATAGGGCTGCACATCTTTAACCGCAATCCGGAGCGATATCTGGTCGGCCTGCTCGCCGATCACGCCGAATTGCAGGATGTCGACCTCAACCGGGTGGGGCTGGAAGGGGAACTGTACGCCGGATCGTTCACTCTGTCCGCCCTTCTCGGCCACCAGATCGGGGATATCGACGATATCGCCTTCAGTGTCGTTGACCTGCGCTGGTATCCCGGAGCAAACCTGGTGCTGGTGGCGGGCGGCAGCCTGGCCGACAGTGAGGATGACCGGGTCCATCTCGGCGCCGAGTATCTGCTGATGGGGGGGCTCTCCGCCTACGTCGATCTGGCCGCCGGGGAGAACCGTTACGATCATGCCCTGGCCGGGCTGCGCTATTACTTCGGCGGCGACAAGGAACTGATGCAACGACATCGCCGGGATGCCGTACCCAACCCCATCATCTCCAATGTCTTACAAGGGCTGGCCAGTATTCGTAGCCGGCAACAGGAGTTGGCCCGGTAACCAGCGCGGAGCCCTGCTTCACCACCGAAAACGCCCCTCCCAAAAACCGGGAGGGGCGTTTTTTTACATTGCGACGCAAGGTCACTTGACCAGCACCGTCCACAACACGCCGGCGGCGATGGCGGAGCCGATGACCCCGGCGACGTTGGGGGCCATCGCGTGCATCAGCAGGTAGTTGGTGGGATCTTCCTTCTGCCCGATGGTGTGCGCCACCCGCGCCGAGTCGGGAACGGCGGAAACCCCGGCGGCGCCGATCAGGGGGTTGATTTTGTCCCCATCCTTGAGAAAGAGATTCATGAACTTGGCGAAGAGAATACCGCCGGCGGTGGCGATGCAGAAGGAGAGGGCGCCGAGGCCGAAGACCAGCATCGACTGTGGAGTCAAGAAATGGTCGGCGCTGGTGCTGGCGCCGACGGAGACGCCGAGAAGAATGGTGACGATGTCGATCATGGCGTTGCGCGCCGTGTTGGCCAGACGGTCGGTGACCAGGCTTTCCTTGAGCAGGTTGCCGAAGAAGAGCATGCCGATCAGGACGATGGAGCCGGGGGCGATGAGGGCGCAAATCATGAACCCGGCGATGGGAAAGATGATCCGCTCGCGGCGGCTGACCTGGCGGGGGGGCTTCATGTGGATCAACCGTTCCTCGCGGGTGGTCAGCAGCTTCATGATCGGCG
>DIVU01000060.1 GCA_002423365.1 Desulfuromonadaceae bacterium UBA6124
TCGAGATCATCAGCCCCGGCCACCTGCCCAACAACTTGACGGTGGAGAAGATCCGGGCCGGAAATTCCAACATCCGCAATCCGATCCTGGTTTCTTACGTGGCCAAGGGACTGCTTCCTTACCACGGCTTGGGTTCGGGCATCAAGCGGGCGCTGGAGAAGTGGTTAGCCATCGACTTTACCGATGACCACGACGGCTGCCTGTTCACCGCTACGGTTCACCGCAAGCCGGTGGAAGAGCTGGAATTGGAGGATAAAGGTGCATTAAAGGTGCAGATAAGGGGGCGGTCCGCACCTATAAAAGCATCTTTATCCGAGATTCAGGTGCAATTGATAGATTTTATTCGGTCAAATCCAGCTGTTTCCTATGACGAACTGGCGGAGATGACCCAAAAAGACCGCACCACTGTGATGCGTAATATCGGGAGGCTGAAGGATGCAGGCATCCTGCGGCGTGTGGGCTCCAAAAAAACCGGCCACTGGGAGGTGATTGAATGACACCCAGCGCCTACACCGAAGACACCCTCGTCCANNTCCAGCAGACCACCGCCGAGTACCTGGAACAGGAACTGGGCTGGGAGTCGGTGTACGCCTACAACAATGAGGATTTCGGACCGGACAGCCTCTTGGGCCGGGAATCGGATCGCGAGGTGGTGTTGACCCGCACCCTGCGGGCCAAAATCGAAGAATTGAATCCCGGGCTGCCTGCCACGGCCTATGAAGACACCATCCGCAAGATCGTCACGGTTTCCGCCACGCAGACCATGGCCGCCACCAACCGCGAGAAGTACGAACTGATCGAGGACGGGGTGCAGGTCACTTTCCGCAACGCCAAGGGCGAGCGGGAGCGCCGGCGGTTGTGGGTGTTCGATTTCGATAATCCCGAAAACAATCGTTTCCCGCTCCAAAAAACAACGAAGGCCCGGTCGATTGACCGGGCCTTTTTTTATTTATTTTCGAGTTGTTACAGTCCTGCTTCCCGTTCTTCAGGACTCCACTCTCCTCTCGAATTCTCTGCGTCGGCCCAGGTCGAAATTTCACGGTGCCCAAATTGTGCCCAGATCGTGCCTTGGGCGGGTGCTATAGCTGGAATACAACCTCGATTTGTCACACCAAGGCCGCCGCCGGTGAGGCGCAGCCGGTCAGCTCCAACCCGCCGCAGCTGCTCCACTTTCCCGCCGCCAAATGGGCAATGATGGCCAAAATTTTTTTCCAGCCCCCCGCCACAACGATCCCTTATCCGTTTTCCGAACAACTGGCCCCACAGGAAAAACAGGAATAACAACGGTGATGAGCAAGCATGACGCGCTCATCCATCGCCGCCTTCAACGTCGGCCCCAGCTCGTAGCCTTTGACATCGTCCACCAGGGTGCAGGCGTAAACGCCACATTGCCCCTTTTTCCGCACAATCATCTTGCTGAAATTGCACATGAAGGCCGCCCGCTGCTCGGCGCTCAAATGCCGGGTCATGCAGGTTTCGGTGATCTCCGGAACCTCGGGGAATGAGCCGGGCAGATGAAAATCCGGGAACTTGATGATGGTGATTTCATCGCCGACGTTTGCACGGTGGAAAAATGGAATATAGCTCCGGTCGACGGCGACGCTGTCCTCGTCGGGGAGCATCCGGCGAGCAACGGATACGCCAAAACCGGCTCGATGGAGCCGTCCCAAAGTGTCGAGAGCTTTTTTGAAATTCCCTTTGCCCCGTGCCGCGTCATGTTGGGCCGGGTCCGGATGGTCGAGGCTGACCCGGAATTTGAGCGTATTCGGCTTATCGCGCAGCCGGAGAACATCGGCCATCCGGTTCATCAGCGGCTCGGTGCCGTTGGTCAAAACCAGACAGGGGCGATGCTCCAGGGCGAGCTCCAGAATGGCTGTGAAATCCGGATTGACAAACGGCTCGCCACCGGTGAAGGAAAACTTTTTGACCCCGAGTTCAAGGGCTTCGTCGATAAAGCGNNCAGTTGGTTCCGGTGTGAAACCAGAGTTCTTCCAAGGTCTGTGGCTGGATGTAGCCGAGTGGTTCATTCCGGCGGGTAGTGCGCCAGGCGTCCGTGCCGTTCATCTGCATAGAACTAAGTTCTCCTCCTGAAAAAAAGACCGTTCGGTTTCATGCAAGAGTGCCAGTCGGCTGATATTTGTCAATTTTTTGGTGAGTTCTTTTGGTACCAAACCGCCGTCCATCCCCTCGGACGCCAAACCCGGGTGGCGTTTCCGGATTCATTAACCTATACTTCTCGCGTATGCCTTCCTAATCGCAAACACCTGATATAATGTAAAAGTGATGTTTGCATCGTGGATCGCCGGCCGCGATCGTCCCTTTGAGACATGGGTTATCGAATCTATGAAAAAAACACCACCATCGGCCCCCAGCGCCGACGATCAGGAAGCTGCCGCCGTGCCGCCGTCGCGGGCGGAAAACCCGCTCTTTCCCATCGCCGGTCTCGGCGCCTCCGCCGGCGGGCTGGAGGCGCTGGAGCAGTTTCTGCGGCATGTGCCGGAAGACAGCGGCATGGCCTTTGTCGTCGTCCAGCACCTCGACCCGACCCATAAGGGGATCATGCCCGAACTCCTTCAGCGCGCCACCGGCATGGAAGTTTTCCAGGTGCGGGACCGGATGAAGGTGAAGCCGAACTGCGTCTATGTGATCCCCCCCAACAAAGATATGTCCATTCTCCACGGCGCGCTGCATCTGTTCGAGCCGACGGCGCCCCGCGGCCTGCGACTGCCTATCGATTTCTTTCTCCGCTCCCTGGCCGAGGACCGGCGGGAGCAAAGCATCGGGGTCATCCTTTCCGGCATGGGTTCGGACGGCACCATGGGTCTGCGGGCGATCAAGGAGAAGGCGGGCGTGGTCCTGGTGCAGGAGCCGTCCTCGGCCCGATTCGACAGCATGCCGCGCAGCGCCATCGACGCCGGCCTGGCCGATCTGGTCGCCCCGGCGGAGGAGCTGCCCGGCAAGATCATCGGCTATCTGCGCCATGCCCGGACCATCGTCAAGTCCGAGCATCCCCTGGAGGAGAAGGACCGCAGCGCCCTGGAGAAGGTCGTCATCCTGTTGCGCGCCAAGACCGGCCACGACTTCTCGATGTACAAGAAGAACACCATCTGTCGCCGTATCGAGCGGCGCATGGGCATTCATCAGATCGGCCGGATCGCCGCCTATGTCCGCTACCTGCAGGAAAATCCGCAGGAGGTGGAACTCCTCTTCAAGGAACTGCTGATCGGTGTGACCAGTTTTTTCCGCGACCCGGCGGCCTGGGAGCAGCTTCGGGAAGAAGCGATTCCGGCACTCTTGGCGGGCCATCCCACCGGCCGGGTGCTTCGGGCCTGGTCGACCGGCTGTTCGAGCGGGGAGGAGGCCTATTCGCTGGCCATGGTCTTCAAGGAGGCGCTGGCCCGGGTCCAGCCCAAGGCTTCTTTCACCTTGCAGATCTTCGCCACCGACCTCGACCGGGACGCCATCGACAAAGCCCGCCAGGGTTTTTATCCGGCCAACATCGCCGCCGATGTCTCCGCCGAACGGCTGGAGCGGTTTTTTATCCATGAGGATAATGGCTACCGGATCGGCAAGGAGATTCGAGAGATGGTGACTTTCGCCACCCAGA
>DIVU01000261.1 GCA_002423365.1 Desulfuromonadaceae bacterium UBA6124
CAGGGCAACGAGCAGGCCGGCGGAAAATTTCATGGCAACCTCGTCAGGCGCAAGCGCAAGCGGTTGAACCAGCGGCGGGCGGAAGAGAGCGGACGTCGGGAGGGGAGCGCTTCGCCACCCAGCAGGTCAACAACATGATAGGCCTCCGCCCGGCGACCCAGGGCATTGACGCAGGCCGCGCAGGAGGAGACGAGCGGGCGCCCTTGCCCCTGAGCGGCAATCCGCGCCGCCTCCCGGTCGACCGCCCCGGGCCGGACCCCTTCCACCATCCCTCCCTGACCGCAGCAGCGGGTGGTGCGCCCATGCTCAGGGAGTTCTTCGATGGCGTAACCGGCGCGGCGGATCAGTTCCCGCACCGCCTGTTGCCGCTTCGGGTCGAAGCGGGAGGGGCAGGGATCGTGCACGGCGACGGTGCCCCGGTTTGGCGCCGTTTCGGCAACAGCATCCCCTTCGGTCAGCACTTCATAGATACCGCGCACCTCGAAATCCCCGTCGAGTTTACGCAACATCAGGTCGCAGCCTGGGCAGGCGGTGAGAATCCGGCGCACGCCGGAACCCTGCAAGCGTCGGCGCAGACTCTCGGAAATGCGCTCGAAGCTTTCGCCGTAGCCGAGATCGTGGCTGATCTTGCCGCAGCAGTCGAGCACCAGCCCGACGGCGGGGTCGCCCCGGCGCAGGGCGGCGAGCAGGGAGAGAACCGCCTGCGGACGACTGCCGGGGAGGGAGCAGCCGGGGAAAAAGACGGTCGTGCAGCCCGGGGGCAGGGCATAGCGGCGAAAAGGGAGGGCGCCGCCGAGCTTTTCGTAGGAGAGCCAGGGCCGGTAGGTCTTGGCGTCGACCCGCCCTGTTTTCACCGCCTCCCGGCGCATGGCCAGAAACATCGCCGCCGGGGAGAGGCGCTGGGGGCAGAGGGCGTCGCAAAGCCCGCACAGCGAACACTCGTAGGCGCGAAGCAGGACGGCGCCATCCTCCCGCCCCTGGCGGGCCAGGGCCGCCGGCGAACCGGAGCGGCGCAAAAAATCGCAAGAGCGAACGCACACCCCGCAGGAGGTGCAGCGTTTGGCCATGTCGTCGAGAAGGTCGTGCAAGTTCGAAGGCATCGGTTCGGTCATGGGTTCAGTCTGTAAACGGTTGCCGGAGAGGGTTTGCCCCTCCGACGATTTTGCCGCGGCCCTTTTCGTTCATCACTTCTCTCGATGGATCACGGCGGTCGGAATCCGAGGGCATCCAGTTAACTTGACGGCGGAAGGTTCCGGGAGAGTAGCGATTCGCCGGGATCAGGTCAAACAGGTTTTCCCTATGGCGAGCGCCGGCGGCTATCGGTAAAAACAATACATGCCGGGGTTTGCCGTGCGCCCGACGCGGCCACCTGGGGATTCTCCCTGAGCGGCGGGCCGCTTTCGCCATGCCGTGCGATGATGGTAGGCGACAACGGGCACGGATGCAAGCTCTCCACCCCAGGGATAGACATCCGCCGTGATAAAAGGGGTGACAAGGCCGTCCATCCTTGATATAAGCATATTCGAATATATTTCTCGAAAAGGAGCCGCCTGTGGTGATTGAGAAAGACTGGGTTGTCGTACTGAAGGCCCTGGCCCATCCCACCCGCCTGCGCATCGTCGCCGAGCTGTTGCAGGGAACCAAGTGCGTGACCAGCATGCAGGATCTGCTCCCCGCCTCGCAGGCCAACATCTCCCAACATCTCGGTATATTGCGCAACGCCCGCGTCGTCGATTTCACCCAGGACGGCGCTCAGCGCTGCTACTACGTCTGCCGCCCGGAGCTGGTCGGCGGCCTGCTTGAACTCTTGCGGGATGCTCCGGCGCCCCCCGCCTGAATCCCCTGACTATCCATTGGAAAGGAATCTGCTGATGAGCGCTACCGAACACCATCGCCTGATCATTCTCGGCTCCGGCCCCGCCGGTTATACCGCCGCTATCTACGCCGCCCGGGCCAATCTCAACCCGGTAATGATCGCCGGTCTCCAACCCGGCGGCCAGTTGACCACCACCACCGAGGTCGACAACTGGCCCGGCGATCATGCAGGGGTGCAGGGTCCCGATTTGATGGAGCGCATGCGCCTGCACGCTGAGCGCTTCGAAACCCGCATCATTTATGACACCATCGTCGCCGCCGATCTCAAAGCGCGCCCCTTCCGGCTCACCGGCGACAGCGGCGAATATACTTGCGACGCCTTGATCATCACCACCGGCGCCTCGGCCCGCTACCTGGGCCTCCCTTCCGAGGAGGCTTTCAAGGGCAAGGGGGTCTCCGCCTGCGCCACCTGCGACGGCTTCTTCTACCGCAATCTGCC
The DNA here is from genome assembly GCA_002423365.1 of Desulfuromonadaceae bacterium UBA6124. Lineage (GTDB taxonomy): Bacteria > Desulfobacterota > Desulfuromonadia > Desulfuromonadales > Trichloromonadaceae > Trichloromonas. The sequence goes on from DIVU01000261.1 coordinate 2,315, forward strand.
GGTGGCGGTCATCGGCGGCGGCAACACCGCCGTGGAGGAATCCCTCTACCTCTCCCACATCGCCGGCCACGTCACCGTCGTCCATCGCCGCGACCAGTTCCGCTCCGAGAAAATTCTCGCCGACAAGCTTAAGGCCCGGGCCGACGAGGGCAAGGTGACGATCGAGTGGTTCCAGGTGCTGGATGAAGTTCTCGGCGACGAGCGCGGCGTCACCGGTATCCGCATCAAGGACGTGCGCGACGGCTCGACCAAGGAGATCGCCGTGCAGGGGGTCTTCATCGCCATCGGCCATTCCCCCAACACCGGTATTTTCGACGGCCAGCTGGAAATGAAAGACGGCTACCTCAAGACTCGCGGCGGTTCCGACGGGTTCGCCACCCAGACCAGCATCCCCGGGGTCTTCGCCGCCGGCGACGTGCAGGATTACATGTATCGCCAGGCGATCACCTCGGCGGGCACCGGCTGCATGGCCGCCCTCGACGTGGAACGCTATCTCGACAGTCTGTAA
>DIVU01000356.1 GCA_002423365.1 Desulfuromonadaceae bacterium UBA6124
CCGCCCTGGCCACCAATCTGGGCATCTACCTCAAAGCCATCAACGAAGATCTGCCGGTCCCCCTCTTCAGCTTCGACAATCACTTCTCGGTCGATCGCATGTTCCGCATCGGACGTTCTCCTCACAACGGTAACGTGCTGAAGATGCTGGTGGAAAAAATGATCGATGCGGTGGTCGAGATGGGGGAGTACGGGGTGCAGTTCGTCCCATCCAGCGGCGAACTGGCGGAGCTGCGCGACCAGGTGACCAACCCCGCGCGCCTCGCCCGCATCCTCGCCGAGTCGGAACTTTCCGGAGTCATCATCATCGACACCCGCCCCGACATGGACATCTTCACCCAGAATGCCCTCTTCGCCGCCGACCGGGTCGTGGTGCCGGTGAAGGACGCTCCCTCATTGGAAAACTGCAAGCACCTCTACGATTTCTTCGACCGCCACGGGCTTTCCCGACGGGCGCTGCGCATCCTTCCCTGCCTGGTCGACCAGCGCATCCACTATGACGGACCTTTCCGCGACCCCTACCAGTTGCTCAAGGCCTACGCCATCAATCGCGGCTACCGTTGCCTGGAAGGTTATATCGCCAAGAGTCCCAAGGTCGAATCCCTCAACACCAACCCCGAAGGGAAGATCTACCCGGTCATCACCCACGGGCGCGCCACCGAGGTCCATGTCCAGTTTTCCCATCTGGCCCGTCAGATCTACCTGGATACCCTGGAGGCCCAGCCGCGCCGCCTCGATCTCTTCGCTGATGAACTGGGCCGTCAGGCCCATGCCCGGGATGAATCCTTCACCGCCCGCCGCGAACACCTGAGCAGCGAATGCCTGCTCTGCGGCAAACCCCTCGACGCCGCCGACGGCAGCCTTCATGCCGGTTATTACTGGGAAAATCCCGCCGCTGAGCGGGCCGGACTGCTCGAAGAGGACTGTTTCGCCGGCCTCGTCTTTCCTTATTTCTATCGCTCCCGGCGCCAGATCGAAAATCAGGACCCCTTGCGCGAACTCTTTCGCGAGTCGGCGCAACGCTCCTTCTTCGTCCTGCGCCGCGCCCCCAGCAGCCGGGGCTTCTATCAGCAGCAGCTCTCCTTCTACCGATTTGACGATGAGGGGCTGGAAGTCTCCCACAAGGTCATCGACCTGCCCGAGTTGACCGGCGCCCCCCAGGAAGGGCTACCCCTCTGGACCCCGTTGCTGCGCACCGGCGCCCTGCTCGACGATGATAACCGCCTCACCGACGGTTTTCTGCTGATTCGCCGGGTCAGCTCCGATTTCACCGAAGGCATTCTCTACGACGAACAGTACCGGGAATTCCGGCAAACAGCCGAGCGCATCGCCGCGCAACTCCCCCGGGACTAAAGCGGCGGAGGAAAACCACCCGGCCGGAGCCTAGCGCACCAGCAGGCGGGAGGCCGGAACCACGCTGATTCCCTGGGAGCGCAGATAGCCAACCTCCGCTCGCAGGGCCGCGAAGGTTTCCGGATAGGGATGGCAGATTGCCAACGCCTCACCGTTTTTCACCGCCATGCGCGCCATGCGGCGGATCTCCCCGCGAATCGTCGAGACGTTGCGGACATTATCGAGAAAGATGTCCCGCCGCGCCGTCGCCACCCCCAACTCCCGCGCCGTTTCATACGCCACCGAACGGTTACTGGTGCGGCTGTCCACGAAAAACAACCCCGCCTTACGCAATTCCTCCAGCACCACCGCCATCTTTTCCCGGCTCTCGGTAAAGCGCGAGCCCATGTGGTTGTTCCCCCCCGCCGCATGCGGCACCCGTTGCCGGTAACCGCGCACCAAGGCGCGGATTTCCTCGTTGGACCGGCCCAGCAGCAGGGCATCGGCACCGGGGTTGGCGCGGGGGTAGCCCTGGGGTTCCATGGGCATGTGGATCATCACCTCCCGTCCGCGTTCATGGGCCATGGCCGCCACCTGCGGGGCCGCCTCGTTCTGAGGGATGATGGCGAAGGTCACCCCCAGGTCGATGGCGAGCAGCTCCCTGGCCGAGGCCAAGTCCCGGCCGAGATCGTCCATGACGATCGCCACCCGGCCGCCGCTCCCCGGGGAAGGCGGCGTCAGCGAGGTCGGCGGCGGCAGCACCGGCCGTGGCGCCGGGGGGGGCGGAAGAACCTTGGGCGGCGGGGGCGGGGCAACCCGAGGCGGACGAAACTGGAGACGCGCGACCACCCGATCCCCCAGCAGCACCAGCAGCGAACCGGGGGCACTGCCCGTTTCCAGTCGCACCTCCGGCGCCTCGCGACGCAAGGGGTCGAGCAGCGTATCCAGCTCCGCCGCATCCGGAAAGGGAGCATCGAGGACATAGGTCGTGACCCCGTGGTCTTGCTCGGTCGTCAGACCCGCATCGGCGTAGCCGCTCCGCGTCAGGGACTGCCGCAGAAGGCGGCGCAAGCCTTCGGGGTCCGGCAGCGACTGGGTCAATTCGGGCACAACCGGGGTCGGAGGTTTCACGATCACCGGCGGCGCCGGCGGCGGCGTTTCGGGGGGGGCGAGCCGGGATTGCCGGACATAGGTCAGCAGGATCAGACTGAGCAGAAGAAAGCCCACCACCCCCAGCGCGGCCAAGAGCAGGCGCAACTGTCGATTGGAGGACTTTTTAACGGACGGTCGTTTGGCGCGGCGGCTTTTTTTTCGAGGAGGCACGGGGCATAACCAGAAAAAAAGGGGGGATATTCTCCCCCCGTCGTGAGTCGAAGAATCCCGCGCCGGTCAGACCGCGGGGGCGTTGAGTTCCTGGAAGACGCGCCAACCCTTGAGCAGGTCGAGAGCACGCATCAGCTGATAATCGTCCCGATCCGTCGCTTTCAGGTCGAACTTCCGGGGCGTTTCGACATCCTTCGGCTGGGCTTCGAGAGTTTCGGTGTCGAAATGGTTGCTCAGATCCTTCTCCCGGAAAGGTTCGCCGTCCCCCACCTTTTTCAGCTCGGCCGGAGCCACGACGATATCCGGGGTAATGCCCCGCGCCTGGATGGACGTGCCGTTCGGAGTGTAGTAACGGGCCGTGGTTAGGCGCAGCCCGGAGTTGTCGCTTAAGGGGATCACGGTCTGCACCGAGCCCTTGCCGAAGCTCTGGGTGCCCAGAACCAAGGCCCGGTCATGGTCCTGGAGGGCGCCGGCGACGATCTCCGAGGCGCTGGCGCTGCCGCTGTTGATCAGCACCACCAGGGGAAAGTCTTCCTCCTCCGTCCCCGGCCGGGCTTGGAATTCCATACGGCTGCCTTCCTCACGGCCATCGGTGTAGACGATCAGCCCCTTGCCGAGGAAGGCATCGGTCACTTTCACCGCCTGCTCCAGCAAGCCGCCGGGATTGTTGCGCAGATCGAGAACCAGTCCATTCAGGCGCCCACCATTTTCCTTGCGCAGATCCTTGAGCGCCTTGACCAGTTCCTCGTCGGTCCGCTCCTGAAACTGGGCCAGACGCACGTATCCGTAGCCGTCTTCCAGGGTGCGCGCCTTGACGCTGAGGATCTTGATGATTTCCCGCTTCAGCTCGAACTCCTTCGGTTTTTCGAAGGCTTCGCGGAAGATGGTGATGCGGATCGGGCTCCCCTTGGGACCGCGCATGAGCTTGACCGCGTCCATGACGCTCATATCCTTGGTGAAGCCATCCTCGATCTTGACGATCTGATCCCCCGCCTGCAGTCCCGCCCGGTAGGCCGGCGTATCCTCGATGGGGGAAACGACGGTGAGGACGCCGTCCTTGATGGTGATCTCGATGCCGATACCGCCGAATTCACCGCGCGTGTCGTCCTTCATCTCTTTGTAGACGTCGGGGGGCATAAAGGAGGAATGGGGATCGAGGGCGGCGAGCATGCCGTCGATGGCTCCGTAGATGAGTTCCTGCATGGGTACTTCTTCGACGTAGCTCTTACGCACCAGTGCCAGAACGTCGGTAAAGAGGCGGATATCCTCATACTGGGACTTGGCCTCGGCGGCAAGGGGCCGGGTCAACTGGGCCACCACCAGCCAACCGAGGGGAAGACAGGCCAACAGAACCAACAGGCGCAACCAGCGGCGTTTGAACATGGATGAATCCTCCGGGTGGGACAACCTCAACGAGGTTTAAGCCAGGGCGCCGGGTTGAGCGGCGTCCCGCGATGTCTGATTTCAAAGTATACCGTATCGCTCCCGTCATAGCCCGCATAGGCGACCGTTTCCCCCTGGGCGACCGTTTCGCCGACCCGTTTCGCCAGGCGCGAAGCCTGGGCATAGAGGGTATAGTAACTGTCGCCGTGGTCGAGGATGAGAAGATTGCCGTAGCCTTTGAACTCATTGGCGAAGGCAACCCGACCGGACCAGACGGCGGTCACCGGCTGTTGCGGAGAGGCGCTGATTTCGATGCCGTGACTTTCGTACAGGGTTCCCAGATCGGCATGGCGCCCGGTCCCGAAGGAAACCTTGACCTTGCCGTTGACCGGCCAGGACAGCCGGCCCTTCTGCCGGCCGAAGGGGTTGGCCAGCGGGGTTTTGGGATCTTGCGCGGAAGGTTTGGGAGTATACGCCCGGGGCTTGGTCGATTCAAGTTTTTTGACCAGGCTCGACAGCCGCGCGGCCCGCTCCTTCAGGGCGGAGACCTCCCCAGAGAGCTTGCCCTTGTCGGTCTTAACCTTGGCCAGCAGCCGCTTCTTCAGTTCGGCAGCCTTTTTCAGGGAGTCCCGATCGCGCCGCCCCTGCACCACCAACGCTTCCTGCTCGGTCCGCAGGCCTGCGAGCCGCTCGCGAGTGGCGTTCAGCGCTTCCAGGCGCTGACGGTAACCGTCCAGAAGTTCCCGGTCCCGGCGGACGATGCGCCCGAAGAATTCGTAATCCTCGGCCATGCGCGCCGGGCTCTGCGCCAGCATCAGGGTCCGGAGCAAGCCCATGTCTCCCCCCTTGTAGAGCGTCACCAGACGCTCTTCCACCCGTTTCCGCAACGACTCGGCAGCTTCTTTCTGGCGTACGCTCTCCCCTTCGGCCGCGGCCATTTCCTCCTTGAGGGAGGCAAGACGCCGGTCCTGGTTCGCCGTATTTTTTTGTAGGCGCGCCAGTTCGCTCTCCACCGTCTTCAGATCCTTCCCCAGGGACTTTTCCTCCTTTTCCTTCTTCGAGAGGGATTTGGTCGCCTGGGAAAGCCGCTGCTCAATCTCCTTGAGGGACTGCCGGGTTTCGTCAGCCTTGTTGTCGGCGGCCAGGCTCCACCCCGAGGGGCAAGCCAGCAGCGCCCAGAAGAGCGGGACAAGGAAAAAACCGATCCGTGAGTTCAAATCCGCACCAGTTTACGCAGGGACATGAGACTGCCGAAAAAACCGAGGAAGACCCCGGCGGAGACCAGCAGCAGCTGAAATCCGGGGGGGAGAAAGACGATGGACCCGCTGGCCGAGGCGAGGAGCAGGGAAGCCAGGGCCTCGTGCAGAAAATAACGGAAGACGGCAAAGGCGAGGCCGACGGCGATCAGGCCACCGAGCAGGCCCTGCAGGGCGCCTTCGATGAGAAAGGGGGTTTTGATGAACATGCTTGTCGCCCCGACCAGGCCCATCACCTCCAGTTCGTCGCGACGGGCATACTGAGTGAGGCGAATGGTGTTCGAAACGATGAAGAGGGCGGCGAACAGGAGAAAACCGCCGATCACCGCCCCCCCCAGTTTGAGCAGGGTGACGAAGGCCTCGAACTTTTCCAGCCATTCCCGGCCGAAACGCACCTCGTCGAGACCGAGATCCGTGCGCAGGGTATCCACGACCCGCTCGACTTGGGCGGGGGTGCGGAAATCGGGTTTGAGGGTGATGGCGAGCGATGCCGGCAGGATTTCGGGACCGACCCCCTCAAGCAGATCCGCATCCCGGCCCAGCCGTTTTTTGAAGAGGGTCATGGCCTCTTCCCGGGAGGTGTAACCTACGGCGGCCACCTCGGGCAAAGCCTCGACCTTTGCGCGCAAGGCTTTGAGCGCCCCCGCCTCGGGGACGCGGTCGAGATAGGCGACGATCTCCACCCGCTCGCCGATATGAGCGGTCAGCTGCTGCACGTTGATGACCACCAGGGCGAAAAAAGCGATGATGGTCAGGGCCACCGCCGCCGTGCCCACCGCCACCCCACAAAGCAACGGGCACTGGCGCATATTGCGCAAGGCCCGCAGAATAAAATAGATCAAGCGTTCCACTCGTTATCCTTTTATTCTTCCCGCACCGCTCGGGGCACGGGAGAAAGCATCTTCTCAGGCCGGGCGATCCTCGATCAGGCGTCCATGCTCCAGGGTCAGCACCCGCCGGGGAAAGCGGCGGATCATTTCCCGGTCGTGGGTCGCCAGAAGGACTGTCGATCCCCGGGCGTTGGCCCCCTTGAACAGCTCCATGATATCCAGGGTCACCTCCGGATCGAGATTGCCCGTCGGTTCGTCGGCGATCAGCACCAGCGGGTCGATCACTAGGGCCCGAGCCACCGCCACCCGCTGCTGCTCGCCGCCGNNACCTTCTTTCCCACTTCCATGCGCTTGCGCCCCTGCACCTCCAGGGGAAAGGCGACATTTTCGAAAACCGTGCGGGTATTGAGCAGCTTGAAATCCTGAAAGACGATGCCCAAGCGCCGCCGCAGAAAGGGGATTTGCCGGCTGCCCATGCGCGTCACGTTCTGGCCGTTGATGAGGATCTGCCCGCGGGTCGGCTTTTCCGCCGCGTAGAGGAGCTTGAGCAGGGTCGATTTCCCGGCGCCGGAAGGCCCGGTGATGTAGACGAAATCCCCCTTGGGAATCTTCAGG
>DIVU01000329.1 GCA_002423365.1 Desulfuromonadaceae bacterium UBA6124
GCCAAGTTGGTCGGCGGCGTGGCGGTGGTCAAGGTTGGCGCTGCCACCGAAACCGAAATGAAAGAGAAGAAAGCCCGTGTCGAAGACGCCCTGCACGCTACCCGCGCGGCCGTGGAAGAAGGGATTGTCCCTGGCGGCGGCGTCGCTCTGATCCGTGCCATCGCCGCGGTCGAGAAACTTGATCTCGAAGGCGAGCAGAAGTTCGGCGTCAACATCGTCAAGCGCGCTCTTGAGGAGCCGCTGCGCCAGATCGCTGCTAACGCCGGTCTGGAAGGCTCCATCGTGGTCAACGAAGTCCTGAAGAAGGACGGCGCCTACGGCCTCAACGCCGCCACCGACGAATATTGCGACATGATCGAGGCGGGCATCATCGACCCGACCAAGGTCACCCGCAGCGCTCTGCAGAACGCCGCTTCCGTGGCCGGCCTGATGCTGACCACCGAGGCCGCCATCGCCGATGCGCCGAGAAAAGAAGAGTCGATGCCCGCCATGCCCGGCGGCATGGGCGGCATGGGCGGGATGATGTAGTCCGATCCCCCCAGGCTGAAGTAAAAACGCCCCCCGTTCCTTAACTGGAGCGGGGGGCGTTTTTTATGGGGGTGGTCAGGTTGCGCGGCTATGGCAGCCGTTGCATGCGGTCGGACCACCCTCTTTTTTGTGGCAGTCCTTGCAGATCTTGTGAAAGAGGTCGCGCCCCTGAGGCGGGCCTTTGCCCAGGTCATGGCAACCGTGGCACGGGCCGGACTCGACCCCCTTGTGGTGGCAGACTTCGCAGCTTTCCGCCCGTTCCTGATGCAGTTCGTGGGGGAAGGGGACGGTGCCCATGCGCGGCGCGGGCAGGTCGATCCGTTCGGGGCCCTCGGCCAGAACCGGGGGGGCGGCCAGAGCCAAAAGGCCGAGCAAAACCATCGTCAAACATTTCGCGGTCGTCATGGGCTTCTCCTTTCCAGTGGGTGGGGTGTCGTCAGATGATTTACGATTCTGTCTATAAAGATAATGACATTATGGATAATAGTCAAACAGTGTTTTATGGAAAGCGCGGGTTCGAATGCGCAGGTTTTCTTTGACCGCTCCTCCACCCCCGGTTTTCTTTCCCGGCGGACTGCTCTATAGTTTGTTATCCCCCACCGTTTAATCCTTTCTCTTTCGCGAAAGGCCGATCCATGTCCAAGGAAATCAAGCGTTCCGTCTGTCCTTACGATTGCCCCGATGCCTGCGGCCTGTTGGTCGAGGTGGAAAAGGGCCGCGCGGTCACGGTTTCCGGCGACCTGGAGCATCCGCATACGCGCGGCTTTCTCTGCCCGAAAATGAACCGTTACCAGGAGACGGTCCATTCCCCGCGCCGCCTGACCACGCCGTTGCTGCGCGTTGGCGCCAAGGGAGCGGGGGAATTCATCGCGATCGGCTGGGATGAGGCGATTGAACGCATCGCCGGCCGCTGGCGGGACATCATCGCCGAGTCCGGGGCCGAGGCGATTCTGCCCTATTCCTATGGCGGGACCATGGGCATGATCCAGCGCAACGCGGGCCATCCCTTCTTCCACCGCCTCGGTGCTTCGCGCCTGGCCCGTACCATCTGCTCCCCGGCCAAGGAGGTCGGTTGGAAGGCGGTGATGGGCGCGACCCCGGCGCCTCATCCCGATACGGTGGCGGAGAGCGATCTGGTAATCCTCTGGGGGATTGACGCGCTGGCGACCAACCTCCATTTTCTCCACTGCGTCCGCCAGGCGAAAAAACGCGGCGCGCAGGTCTGGGTCATCGACACCTACCGCACGGGCACCGCCGAGTTGGCGGATCGGGTCTTTCTGGTCAAGCCGGGGCACGACGGCGCCCTCGCCCTGGGACTGATGCATCTTCTGGCGCGTGAGGGACTGGTCGACCGCGCCTTTCTGGCAGCCTCGACCCAGGGCTTCGCCGAGCTTGAAGCACAGGTGCTCCCCGATTATCCGCCGGAACGGGTGAGCGAACTGACCGGACTTTCCGTAGCTACCCTGCATGAGATGGCGCGCGCTTTCGGGACCGCCCGCGCCCCCTTCATCCGCCTCGGCGGCGGCCTCTGCCGCTACGGCAACGGCGCCATGACGGCGCGCTGCATCGTCGCCCTGCCGGCGCTGGTCGGCGCCTGGGGCAAGCCCGGCGGCGGCTGTCTCGGCGGCACCAGCACCAGCGGCGCCTTCGCCATGCACGAGGTGTTGCGCGAGGATTTCATGGCGACGCCGACCCGCGTCGTCAACATGAACCGTCTCGGCGAGGCGCTCAATGAACTGCGCGATCCGCCGGTGCGGAGTCTCTATGTCTATCATTCCAATCCGGCGGCGGTGGCTCCCGACCAGAACCGGGTGCTGCAAGGGCTGGCGCGGGAAGATCTCTTCACCGTCGTCCACGAGCGCTTTCTCACCGACACCGCCCGTTATGCCGACATCGTTCTGCCCGCCACCAGTTCCCTGGAACACGGCGATCTTTACCGCGCCTACGGCAGCTACTGCATCCAGCGGGTGCGAGCGGCTATCCCGCCGGTGGGGCGGAGCAAATCCAACTGGAAAGTCTTCGCCCTGCTCGCCGAGGCTATGGCTTTCGACGAACCCTTCTTCCGCCGAAGCGCCGACGAGCTCATCGACCGCCTGCTTGCCCAGCCACACCCGATGCGGGACGGGATCGACCTCGCCGCCCTCGCCGCCGGGAAGGCGGTGGAACTGCGGCTGCCCCCGGGGCCGCCCGTCTATGCTACGGCTTCGGGCAAGATCGAGCTGCTCAACCCGGCCCAGCCCTGGCCGTTACCGGTCTTTCTGCCTCCGCACGGCGGCGAGCTTCCCCTCTGCCTGATGACCGCCCCCTCCCGTCATGCCCTCAACTCGACCTTTTACGAGCGCGACGAATTGCGCGCCCGCCAGGGCGGGATGTCGCTGCGGATGAACTTCACCGACGCTGCCGCGCGCGGCCTGAGGGATGGTGCGGAGGTCATGGCTTACAACGAGTTGGGGGAGGTGCGGTTCGTCCTGAAAATCGACGGGGCGGTCCCGCCCGGAGTGGTGGTGGCGGCGGGGGTCTGGTGGCGGGAGTTCGCGTCGGGCGAGCGCACGGTCAACGCCCTCACCTCCCAGCGTCTCACCGACCAGGGGGAGGGGAGTACCTTTTATGACAACCGGGTGGAGGTGCGCCCGGCCTGAAATGTGGGAAAGATGTTGGTGTCAGCCGGGTGGAGCCGGGTTCTCGGTCCGGATCGGAAGAGTGCAGCGAACCAGTGTCCCGGCATGGGGAGAGCTTTCGATCCGAACCTGCCCGCCATGGGCTTCAACGATTTGCTTGACGACGCTCATGCCGAGACCGAAACCCTGAACTGCGGTGTTGGATGTATCGGCGCGATAGAATTTATCGAAAACCCTGACCAACACCTCCTCGCTCATGCCGATGCCGTCGTCGGCTACGGAAAATTGCACTTCTCCTTCCTGTTCCCCCAGTGCGACGCGGATACGGCTTCCCGCCGGCGAATATTTGACCGCGTTGCCGAGCAGATTCTCCAACACCTGGATAATTTTATGCAGATCGCAGCGGGCCAGGATCGGATGGGGGGAGGTCTGTGCGAATTGGAGGCTGTGGGTTCGATGATTGAGTTGAAAAAATTCCACTTCTTTTTTAATGGCTTGACTCAGATTGCATTCCCCCATGTTCAGGGGGATCGGCTGGCCCGATTCGATGCGGTGAAGATCGAGCATGCTGTTGACGATGTTGGTCAGAGCTTCGCCCTTGGCGTAAATTTCCTTGAGCAGTTCCTGCTGTTTCCGATGGTCCCCGAGTCCGTAGTTTTCGGGATTCAGAAGGATTTCGGTGTAGCCGAGAATCGAGGTCAGNNGAGGTCGTCGCAAGTTCGATGGTTTTGAACAGGGGCGCGATGCCGGCAATGCCCGCGAACATAAGTACCGAGATGAGTAACGCGATCAGTTCGATGCTCAGGTCGAAAGAGCCGGGGCCTTTCTGACCGGCGACCAGATGGACGAAGGTGACGGCGCGACGCACCGTCATCAGGAAAATGGCGCAGGAAATCAAAATCCAGGCGGCGCGTTTGCCGGTGAGGGGGATCAGGCGCAGCGCCAAGATCGCCGAAGCGAATTGCAACAGGATCGAAATAATCAGAATGGCATGGATGGCCATGGCGGCTCCTTAAAAAGAAGAGTTTAACATTCTAGCCGATTAATTCCATTTTGACCCAATTGCTTTTACCGTAGGGCGCGGAGAGGGCTTTTTGACCCCCCTTGGGTTGACATCGGCGGCGGCCATGCTTATCTTGACCGCCGTGCCCAACCATTCATCTCATTTATCCCCACAGGAGGCAGCGACATAATGACCGCGAACAAGCACCAGTTTAAAGCCGAGGTCAACAAGATCCTCGACCTGATGATCCACTCCCTCTACTCGCATAAGGAAATCTTCCTGCGCGAACTGATCTCCAACGCCTCGGATGCCATCGACAAGGCCCGCTATCAGGCACTGACCGACAAGTCCCTGCTTGAAGGCGGGGAGGACTGGAAGATCGAACTGATCCCCGACAAAGCGGCCGGCACCCTGACGGTGCGGGATAACGGCATCGGCATGACCCGCGACGAAGCGGTCGAGGCCCTCGGCACCATCGCCCACTCGGGGACCAAGGAGTTCATGAAGCTGCTGGAGAGCCGCGAGGTCAAGGACAACCCCGAGCTGATCGGCCAGTTCGGGGTCGGTTTCTACTCGGCCTTCATGGTCGCCGACCAGGTCAGGGTCCTCACCCGCAAGGCCGGCGCGGACGCCGAGCACGCCGTACTCTGGGAGTCCAACGCCGACGGCACCTATACCCTGGAAGACGCCGAGAAGCCGACCAAGGGGACGGATGTCATCCTCAAGCTCAAGGAAGACGCCAAGGAGTATCTCGAAGAGTGGGAGCTGCGCAAGATCGTCAAGCAGTATTCCGACTTCATCGAATACCCGGTGGTCATGAACGTGACCCGCTCCACGCCCGACCCCGAGGACAAGGAGAAGACCGTCAGCGAAACGACGGAGGAAACTTTCAACTCGCGCAAGGCGATCTGGCTCAAGGACAAGGCAGAGATCACCACCGAGGAATACAACGAATTCTATAAACACATTTCCCACGACTTCACCGATCCGGCGCGGGTGATCCACTACCGCGCCGAGGGCACCACCGAGTTCTCGGCTTTGCTCTATCTGCCGAGCAAGCGCCCCTTCGACATCTTCTATCAGGATTACAAGATCGGCCCGACCCTCTACGTGCGCCGGGTGCAGATCATGGACCACTGCGAGGCGATGCTGCCGACCTATTTGCGCTTCGTGCGCGGCGTGGTGGAATCCTCCGATCTGCCCCTCAACGTCAGCCGCGAAATCCTTCAGGACAACAAGACCGTCACGGTCATCAAGAAGAGCCTGACCAAGAAGATCCTCGACACCCTGGCCGAGATGAAAAAAGAGGATATGGAGGCCTACGGCGCCTTCTACGAGCAGTTCGGCCGCATTCTCAAGGAAGGCATCCATCACGATTTCGAGCGCCGCGAGACCATCGCCGACCTGCTTCTCTTCGAGTCGACCAAGACCGAGCCCGGCAAGAAGATCACCCTGGCCGAATACGTCGAACGGATGCCGTCGGAGCAGAAGGAGATCTACTACATCACCGGCGGCGACCGCGCCAGCGCCGAGTCCTCCCCCTACCTGGAAGTCTTCAAGGAGAAGGACATCGAAGTGCTGATTATGACCGACGACTTCGACGACATCATCATCAGCGGCCTGGGCGTCTATAAAGACAAGGATTTCCAGTCGGCGATCAAGGGCGATCTTGACCTCGGGGACGGCAAAAAAGAGGAAAAGCAGAAGGAATTCGGCGATCTGCTCGAACTGATGAAGGAAGAGCTGAAGGATGTGGTCGCCGCTGTGCGCGTCTCCGGGCGCCTGAAGGATTCGGCGGTCTGCCTGGTCGCCGGCGAGCACGATCTCGACCCGAAGATGGTCAAGATGTTCCAGGCCATGGGTCAGGAAGTGCCGAAGGGGCAGCGGGTGCTGGAGGTCAATCCCGATCACGAGCTGATCGCCCGCATGAAGGGAATTTTCGCCGCCGACAAGGAGAGCCCCCGGCTCAAGGAGTACGTCGGCCTGCTCTACGATCAGGCTCTGCTCCTCGAAGGGGAGGCGCCGCGCAACCCGGTCGCCTTCGCCAAAGCCCTGTCGAAACTCATGGCCGAAGGCGCGGGCGAAAACTGAGGTTCGGCTTGAGGCAAGGATGAAAAGCGGCGGAGCCGGGTCAGTGACCCGGCTCCGCCGTTGCTGTTTCCCGCCCGCGTCTTTCTCATCCATTGGCATCACGAAAAAATCAGGCATACTTGATTTTAGAGGGATGCTGGAGCGCATGGGCCACGCCATCCCCGATTGGAGGGCGGATGAATCTCCCCAATGCGATCAGCCTGTTGCGCATCCTTCTGGTGGCGCCCTTTCTCGTGGCGGTCATCTATCGGTACTATCCCCTGGCCCTGGGGATTTTTCTGGTGGCCGGTTTCTCCGATTTCCTCGACGGCTTCCTGGCTCGCCGCCTGGGGCAGAAATCCCTCCTTGGTGCCTTTCTCGATCCCCTGGGGGATCGCCTGCTGACGACCGTCGCCTACGTTGCCCTGGCCTCTCAGGGTCTGCTGCCCCCGTGGTTGGCGGTGACGGTGGTGGGCAAGGATATCTACGTGGGTATCGGCGCCGCCATCCTCTATGTTGCCGGCTACCGCTTCGTCGCCACCGCCAGCCTCTGGGGGAAGTTGGCGACACTCCTGCAGTTTCTGACGACCGGACTGATTCTCATGGCGGTGGTCGGTTTCTTTCCCTGGCCGCTCTTGCCCCTTTTCCTCCTGACCGGATTGATCACCATCGTCGCCTGTCTCGATTACATCCGTCAGGGGGTGCGGCTTTTCAGCCGCCATCCCGCCCGGGGAGGGGAGGAGTGACGGCCTCTTTTCGGGCTTTCGGCGCGGTCGCGGAGGCCCTATCCGTCGCGATCTTTTCCCTCCGGCGCGGGTTTTTTAATGCATCACGGCGGGAAGTTGGTGTAATCTGTCCGGGTTGTCGTACGATTCCCTGAGATCCTTGTGATTGATTGATAAATCTCACCCCGCCGGTTTCCTCCTGTCAGGCTGCTCATGTCTTTTTCAAAAAAATCTTGGTCCCGTCGTCCCCAGGTCGGCAGTTGGCGCGACTATCAGTCTTCCCTCCCCAAACAGTATCCCCGTTGTGCTTGGCCGCGCGGACGGAAGCGGCGGACCTTTCCTGTCGCCCCGGTTGTGGTCGGAGGGCTCGTGCTGCTGGCGTTTTTCGGCCTGTTCGGCTTCATGCGCGGTAGTGGCGAGACTCCCGCTTCGGTTGTCGCGAAGACGCCGTCGGCTCCGGTGGATACGATGTTGCAGACGCCGGCAGCGGACGTTGTGCCCGCGCCGCAGGCGGCGCCCGATCCGGTTTTGACGCCGGTGGCGGACCCTGCGCCTGTGCCGGTGGCCGAGGTTCTGCCCGAAGTCGATGGGCCGCTCAACCGGGAACAGGTGCGACAGTTGCTCGATGTGCGTATGTTCGCCAACCTGACCGAGAAGAATCTGATTCTGCCGGTCGCCGATGGCATCCTGCAAGTGGAGACCAGCCTCGATCCCGATCTGCAAAACTTCCTGCTCGCCGGCCTTGACCGCAAGAATTCCCGTCATGTCGGCATTGTCGCCATGGACCCCGTCAGTGGTCGGGTGCTGGCCCTGGCCGGTTTTGACCGCACCGACGCCGCGTGCAATCCCTGCCTGCAAAGTGGATTTCCCGCCGCCAGCATCTTCAAGATCGTCACGGCGGCGACGGCGGTCGATCTGCTCGGCTATTCCGCCGACTCGCCCATGCATTTCAACGGCGGTAAGCACACCCTTTACAAAGGGCAACTGACCGAACGGGTCGACCGCAATACCACCACCGTTCCCTTCGCCGAGGCCTTCGCCGACTCGATCAATCCGGTTTTCGGCAAGCTCGGCGAACTGCGCCTGGGGCGGCCGCTGCTGGAGCGGGCCGCCGCCACCTTTGGTTTCAACCAGCCCCTCGACTTCGATGTCAGCCTCCCCCCCAGCCGCTTTCAGGTCAGTGGCGATCCCTATCACTGGGCGGAGATCGCCAGCGGCTTCAACCGCCAGACGACCATCTCCCCGCTGCATGGCGCGGCGCTGGTCGCAGCGATTCTCAACGAGGGGCGGATGCCGTCGCAAACGGTCGTCGAGCGGATCGCCGATGAGGAGGGTGAGGTCATTTACCAGGCCGGCCTGGTGCCTGGCCGGCAGATCATGACCCCCCGGGCAGCCGGGGAGTTGGCGCGGATGATGGAGGCCACCATTGTCACCGGCACCGCCCGCAAGGCCTTTCGCGGTCACGAGACGGACGCGGTTCTGGCCAATCTGAGTCTCGGCGGCAAGACCGGCTCGATCAGCAACACCACCCGCGACGTGCGCTACGATTGGTTCGTCGGCTATGCCAAGGAACGGCAGGGAAATCGGCAACTGGTGGTCTCGGTCATGGTCGGCCACGAGGATTTCATCGGCACCCGCGCCGGCGAATACGCCCGCCGGGCGATCAGTCACTATTTTTCCGCGCCCGCCATGGTGCTAGGGGGGCCGGGGGCGCCCGTCGACGGGATCTGAGACCTCTAGGGTCTTCCCTTTGAAGAAACCGCCAACAGGAAGAATCTCCCATGAAAATGCTGCTGATCTATCCCCGCTGGTCGAAGTTGGAGCGGCAGACCGAGTTTCACCTGCCGCCGCACGGGCCGGTGGTTTTTGCCGCGACGCTGCCGCCGGAGGTGGAGGTCGAATTCGTCGACGAGAATCTGGAAGCCGTCGATTTCG
>DIVU01000203.1:0-6722 GCA_002423365.1 Desulfuromonadaceae bacterium UBA6124
ACCTGCGTCTTTGTCGATAACGGCCTGCTGCGTCTAAATGAGGGGGATCAGGTCATGGCCACCTTTGCCCGCAACATGGGGGTAAAGGTCATCCGCGTCGACGCCGAGGAGCGTTTTCTTTCGGCCCTGGCCGGCGTTGCCGACCCCGAGCGCAAGCGCAAGATCATCGGCGGTCTTTTCGTCGACATCTTCGAGGAAGAGTCGAACAAGCTCACCGACGCCAAGTGGCTAGCGCAGGGGACGATCTACCCCGATGTCATCGAATCGGCTGGGGCTAAGACCGGCAAGGCGCACAACATCAAGAGCCATCACAACGTCGGCNNGGAACTCTTCAAAGACGAGGTCCGCGCCATCGGCGAGGAACTGGGCCTGCCCCACGCCATGGTCTGGCGCCATCCTTTCCCCGGCCCCGGCCTCGGGGTGCGCATTCTCGGCGAGGTGAAAAAGGAATACGCCGACATCCTGCGTCTGGCCGACGCCATCTACATCGAGGAACTCTACCGCACCGGCCATTATGACAAAATCAGCCAGGCGTTCGCCGTCTTTTTGCCGGTGAAGAGCGTCGGCGTCATGGGCGACGGTCGTACCTACGAATATGTGGTGGCGCTGCGCGCCGTGGAGACNNTCAGCAACCGCATCATCAACGAGGTCAAGGGGATCAACCGGGTGGTCTACGATATATCGAGCAAGCCGCCGGCGACGATTGAGTGGGAATAGGGCAATAACGAGTGACGAGTGACAGGTTGCCGCATTCGCGGGAGAAAGAGCCGTTCGGGTATGCCGGACGGCTTTTTTGCTTTATAGTGGCGGAGTTGGGCGCGGGTTGTCGGGAATTGGAGGATTAAAGTGGTTATGAGTCAATTGATTAAGATATGGATATTGCTTCTCTTTCTCCTGTTCTGGGCACTCCCGGTCCAGGCCCTGTCGGCCGTGGAAAGCGGAAAGGTTCGGGAGCGGATGGTGCGTGAGCCGGTCTTTGGCGGCCAGGTCTTGATTCAGGAGGCCGGGCGCAAGGGGAATCCGCCGCTGGTGCTAATCCACGGGCTGGGAGATCTGGCTTCGGGCACCTGGCAGGGGCTCCTGCCGCAACTGGCCCGGGACTACCATGTCGTGACCTTCGACCTGCCCGGTTTCGGACGTTCGCAAAAACAGAATTCCCTCTATTCTCCGGGCAATTACGCCACCTTTGTTAAGTGGGTGGTTGATACTTTCGTCGGGGCGCCGCCGATTGTGGCCGGCCATTCCCTGGGGGGCGCCATCGCCCTGAGGTATGCGGGGACTTATCCCGAGGCCCTGACCCGCTTGGTGCTGGTCGATGCGGCCGGGGTACTCGATCGGCGGGTCTACACCAAGGAGATGCTCGGGGTCCTGGCGGAAAATTTTTCGGTGCCGATCAGCGTCGATAGCTTTCTCGGCAATATGGTCGGTGGTCTGCCCAATCCCCTCTTCGATCTCGACCTGATGCTCGAAAACGACATGTTGCGTCAGCAGCTGCTCGGCGGCGATCCGGAAAAAATCGCCGCCATCGCCTTGATCCAGGAAGACCTAAGCCCCTATCTTTTTCGCATCAAGGTGCCGACCGCCATCATTTGGGGGGAACACGACCGGGTCACGCCGGTGCGCACCGGCATCCTGCTTGAAGCCAATCTGCCCGAGGCCACTCTGCGCATCATCCCTGGCGCCGGGCACATGCCGATGGATGAGCAGCCGCGGTTTTTCGCGGCTGCTTTTTCCGAAGCGCTGAAGGGTGAGTACCGACCCGCGGCGCGACCCGTCCAAGGCGTTCAGAAAGCAGGGCGGTGCGAGGGGACGAGCGGCATGATCTTCGCGGGGGATTATGAGAGCCTGGAGATTGTCGATTGCCAGGATGTCCACCTGCGCGATATTCACGCCCGCTCCGTGACCCTGCGTCGTTCCACGGCGGTCTTCGATCGTGGGGAAATCAGCGGCGGCGATATCGGGCTGCGCGCGGAAGGCTCGACCCTGATCGCCAACGGCTTGAAAATTTCCGCGCCGGTGGCGGTATCGGCTTCCGGCAGCCGCCTTGACCTGGCTGGGGTTTACCTCACTGGCAAGCGGGCGGCGGTGCTCAGCGGCGGCCGGCTGCAACTTTTCTTTTCCGTCAGCCGCATCGACAGCCCCCACGGCAGCGGTACTATTCACGGCCTGCGCGAGATGACGGCGGGGGAGGAGATGTAGGAAACGAATCATGAACAAAGAACCGAACAAACCGGGCAAGCCGGCCAAGAAATACAGTCAAGCAGCCCGCCTGCATGATGTCATCCGCATTCTGCGGGCTCGTTTCGGCGCCACCGCCGAGGAACTGGCCGAGGAGTGCGGTGTCACCCGGCGTACCGTTTATCGTGATCTCAAAGCTCTGGAAGAGGCCGGTTATCCGCTGATTCGCGAAAACCAGCCGGATGGTACGGTGCTGCACAGTTTCATGGCGGAGTTCAAGGAATACCTCCCGGTCACCTTTTCCCTCTACGAACTGATGACCTTCTACCTCTGTCGGGGGCAACTCGCCTTTTTGCAGGGCACCCCCTTTCAGGAGGATCTCGATGCGGTTTTCGCCCGGATCCGCTCCAATCTGCCCCCGCGTAATCTCGCCCATCTTGAACGCCTGGCGCAGGCGGCGACTCCGCATTTTCAGGGATTGCGCGACTATGCCCCGCAGAGGGATATTCTCGAAGCCCTGCGCGTGGCGCTTTTGCGCCAGTATACCTGCCGCATTTCTTACGCACCTCCACGCCGTCCGGCCGAAGATTACCTGATCGACCCCTATACCCTGGTCTTTTACAAGGATTCCCTCTATCTTGCGGCCTATGCCCACAACCGTAAGGGCTTGCGGCGCTTTCTTGTCGACCGCATCCAGAAGTTGGAGCGGTTGGACGAGCGTTTCGAGGTTCCCGGGGACTTTTCTGTCGACGATCTGCTCGGCAACGCTTTCGGCCTCATCGATGAAGCGCCGCTGGCGATCCGGGTCCGGTTTTCCGCCGAAATCGCCCATCTCATTCGCGAGCGCACCTGGCATCCCTCCCAGGAGATCGCCGAAGAACCGGACGGTTCGCTGATCCTATCCTTCAATGCCGGTGGCGAGAAGGAAATCCTTTCCTGGCTCTACTCCTATCTCCCTCATGTCCGGGTGCTCGAACCCGAATCCCTGCGAACTTCCTTCGTCGATGGTCTGCGCCAAGGCTTGGATCTCGATACGCTGTGACTCATTCTGTCGCAGTACTCCGCTAAGGTCATCCCATCGGCAATCAACTCTTTGGGAGGTGGCTCTATGGTCTGGCTTGATGTGACGGGGAATGACGGCAATGCGCTTTATTTTGTAACGGATCGCATCGAGCGTCTTATCGGGACGCGGGCGGAGGGGTTCACCGTCTCCGGCATCCTCGGTGACGGGGGCTATGAAGGGGAGGTGATCGTGGAAGTCGGCGAGAATCCGCAGGTGACTTTTGTCGATGCCTGGCTGGCCCGGGGCGATTTCAGCCGGTTTGTGGCGAGCATCGATCGGGAGCGGGTGAGCGCGGTCCTGACCGAGGTGGCCGCTGGTTTGACCCGCGAATTGAGCGCCCACGGAAACACGACGCCCCGGGGCGGCCGGGGAGAACGCCCCGGGCGGATCGCCGAGGACCGCCCGGCTTGGCGGGCGGTGGCTTGAAGTTCGGCAGACGACCACTCCGAAGGGGTTTTAATCCGCCACGTCTTGCATTTGGCCGAACCCTGGGTTAAAAGGGAAAAAAATTTACTCAGGGGGTTTTTTGCATGCGTACTCTCGTTCTCGCTTCGACCAGTCCGTACCGGCTGCAACTGCTGCGTCAACTCAGTTTGCCCTTTCAGGTCGCCGCGCCTCTTTTCGAGGAGCGCATCGACCAGGAAATCGCCCCGGATCTGCTGGTTCGGCATCTTTCCCTGCACAAGGCGAAGAGTCTCGGCGAGCGCTTTCCCGATGCCCTGATCATCGGCGCCGATCAGGTTTTTACCGACCCGCGCGGCAAGGTGCTGGGCAAGCCCGGCTCCGCCGAGGCGGCGGTTGAGCAGTTGCGGGAGATGGCGGGGCGCAGCCACACCTTCTTTACCGGCGTTACGGTCTACGACAGCCTTTCCCGCGAGGTCTTGACGGATGTCGTGACCTTCACCGTGACGTTGCGACGGCTGAATCGGGAACAGCTGGTGCGTTATGTGAAGCGGGAAAATCCTGTCGACTGCGCCGGTTCCTTCAAGATTGAGGGCCTCGGCATCGCCCTGATGGAGCGCATCGAGGGCTCTGACTACACCGCGCTCATCGGCCTGCCGCTGATCCGCCTGACCGCCATGCTCGAACAGTTTGGCGTCGAAATTCTCTGACGAGGTTTTCTCGGTCGCAGAAAGGGCACTCATCCCATATCTTGTTTTTATCTTCCAATCCTTTATCGCAAGCTATTTTCTGTTACGCTTTAACAACTTGAAAAATGGTTCAGCCGGAACTTTCGCCAGAGGAGCTTGCTGCCCATGACGCGATCGGTCGGTTTTTTCCGAATAATTGTTGTCTGCATCACGCTTCTGCTCCTTCTTCAGGCCGGAACCGTCTTGGCCGAGGAAGAAACCAGGGTGGATGCGCTGCATCGCCAGGCTTCCCTCGGCCTGCTCGCCTCGGCGCACTGGCTTGACAACTTCTTTGCCGACCCCCGTTTTGAGAGCGAGCAGAGTAAGACCCGCCTCAAGGTCCGTTTCTCTCTCTTTGCCGAGGATGAGTCGGATGTCGAATACGATGTGCGCGCCGCTCTGCGCCTTGACCTGCCGATTCTGGAGGACCGTCTGCATCTGTTGATCGCCGGGGACCCGGATGAGGAGGACGGCTTTCGCGCCATCGCCGGGGCGGAGGGGACCTCGCCGACCGTGGTCGACAACGAAGAGGATTTCTCCCTTTCACTGCGGTACTTTATCAAGCGCAAAACACTACGTCACCTGAGCTTGCGCAGCGGTTTGCGCTGGCGCGACGGCATGCCCGCCGTCTTCCTTGAACCGCGCTATCGGCGCACCATCCCCCTTGATGATTGGACCTTTCGTTTCACCCAGCGGCTGACGACTATCACCGATGGGACGATCCGCGCCCGGACCCTCTTCGATTTCGATCGGCAGGTGCGGGACAAACTTTTTTTCCGCACCACCGCCGAAGGGGTTTGGGACAAGGACGACCACGGCTACGCTTACGGCCTGGGTTTTTCTCTTTATCAGCCCTTCAGCCGCCGGCGGACCCTGGTCTATGGTTGGTCCAACGGCTTTGTCACCCATCCCCATCACCGCCTGGAAAATGTCACTCTCAGCCTGCGCTACCGGCAGCGCATCTGGCGTGACTGGCTCTTCTACGAGGTGGTGCCCCAGGTCAGTTTCCCCCGCGAAGAGGATTACGAAGCGACGCCCGGCATCCTCTTGCGTCTGGAACTGGTCTTGGGCTACTACCCCAAGATCCCCTCGGAAGAGACGCATTGATCCGTAGCCGCCCGGCGGCACGGAACCGAGTTGACCATTTAATCCTCCCGGTGGTAGTATCCAACCTCCCTTTTCCGCGGACGCCCGGAGCGTCACGGGAAGCTTGCCATTCACGCTTATCCTCTCATCACGGCTTTTTCCGGAATTCATCGAAGGCTGGATCGTTTCATGGAACATACCAATTTCGTTCATCTACACTTGCATAGCCAATACAGCCTGCTCGATGGGGCGATCAAGATTCCCGACCTAATCGAGCGGGTCAAGGAATACAGGATGCCGGCGGTGGCCGTGACCGACCACGGCAACATGTTCGGCGCCATCGAGTTCTACACCAAGGCGGTTGCCGCCGGGATCAAACCGATCATCGGCTGCGAGGTCTATATCGCCCCCGGCAGCCGGTTCGAGAAGACCAACGCCCGGGGCTCGTCCGAGGCCTCGTATCATTATGTCCTGCTCTGTAAAAATCTCATCGGCTACCGCAATCTCTGTCGGCTGGTTTCCGCCGGTTACCGCGAAGGTTTTTACTATCGTCCCCGCATCGACTGGGAGCTGCTGCGCGAGAACAATGAAGGGCTGATCGCCATGACCGCCTGCCTGGGCGGGGAGATTCCCGTAATGCTCGGCTCCGGACGCATGGACGAGGCCCTGGCACGAACCCGGCAGATGTCCGAGATCTTCGACAACAACCGGCTTTATCTCGAACTTCAGGAAAACTTCATTCCCGAACAGACCCCGGTCAACCGGGGCTTGATCGAAATCGCCAAGGAACTGTCGTTGCCGCTGGTGGCGACCAACGACTGTCACTACCTAACCCGCGAGTCGGCTCACGCCCATGAGGTGCTGCTCTGTATTCAGACCGGCAAGACCATGGACGACGACAAGCGCATGCGCTTTTCCAACGACGAGTTCTACGTCAAGACCCCGGGCGAGATGGCAGCGCTTTTCAAGGAGTATCCGCAGGCTCTGGCCAATACAGTAGAGATCGCCCAGCGCTGCAATCTGGAACTCGACTTCAAGACCTACCACTTCCCCCAGTACGAAAAGCCCGCCGAGCAGACCCTTGACGAGGTTCTGGCCGAGATGTCCCGTAATGGCCTGGATGAGCGTCTGGCCGACATCCGCAAGCTTCGCGAACTGACCGCCGCGGATGAGACCCGTTACCGCGAGCGGTTGGAGACGGAACTCGACTGCATCAAGCAGATGGGCTTTCCCGGCTATTTCCTCATCGTCGCCGACTTCATCAA
>DIVU01000203.1:6805-7646 GCA_002423365.1 Desulfuromonadaceae bacterium UBA6124
GACGTTGACTTCTGCATCTATGGCCGGGAGCGGGTCATCGACTATGTGCGTCATCGCTACGGCGAGGCGAACGTCGCCCAGATCATCACCTTCGGCACCATGCAGGCCAAGGGGGTCATCCGCGACGTCGGCCGGGCGCTGAACATGTCCTTCGCCGAGACCGACAAGATCGCCAAGCTGATCCCCGGCATCCTCAACATCACCCTGAAGGACTCCCTGGCCCAGGAGCCCAAGCTCAAAGAGCTGATCGACAAGGATGCCAAGATCAAGGAGCTCTTCAATATCGCTCTGGCCCTGGAGGGGCTGACCCGACACGCCTCGACCCATGCCGCCGGGGTGGTGGTGACGCCCAAGTCGCTCACCGAATATCTGCCCCTCTACACCGACCCCAAGTCGGGGGGCCAGGTCACTCAGTTCGCCATGAGTTACGTGGAGAAGATCGGGCTGGTCAAGTTCGACTTTCTCGGCCTCAAGACCCTGACCGTCATCGACAACGCGGTGCGGCTGGTACGTTTGGGTAAAGCCCCCGACTTCGATCTGCGCCTGATTCGCGACGACGACCAGAAGTCTTTTGATCTCCTCTCCAAGGGGGAGACGACCGGCGTCTTCCAGCTTGAATCCTCGGGGATGAAAGAATATCTGATCAAGCTCAAGCCCTCCTGCTTCGAGGACCTGATCGCCATGGTCGCCCTCTACCGTCCTGGCCCCTTGGGCTCGGGGATGGTCGACTCCTTCATCAAGCGTAAGCACGGCCAGGAGAGCTTTGATTACCCCTTCCCGCAACTGGAGCCGATCCTCAAGGACACCTACGGGGTTATCGTCTACCAGGAGCAGGTCATGC
>DIVU01000380.1:0-193 GCA_002423365.1 Desulfuromonadaceae bacterium UBA6124
GGCATGCGTATGACGGTTTACCGTGGGGAGGGAAGACCGGAGTTGCGGATTCTGGCGCGGCAGGCGATCATGGTGCCGGGCAAGCCGGAAATGCGCATGGAAAAGGTCGTCCTCGAAAACCTGCCCCTGAAAATCCGCCTCGTCAGCGATGAAGTGATCTGGAATGAAGAGCGCGAAACCTTCGCGATCCCCG
>DIVU01000380.1:214-3929 GCA_002423365.1 Desulfuromonadaceae bacterium UBA6124
CAGGGGCGTTTGTCGAAATAAGGCTGGGGTGAATGGCAGCCACCGCCCGGAGGGAATCCTGAGTTGACAGCTGATTTTTCTTATCTATAAATAAAGTTCGACATTTACCCGCGTTGCCTGGTTCGTTTTCGTTCCGGTCGAAGGAGGTTGCCCATGCAGAAGCTGATCCGTATCGAGCCGTCCAAGTGCGTCGGCTGCAAGAGCTGCGAGCTGGCCTGTTCGTTCAAGCATCGGGGGATGTTCGCGCCGAGCCGCTCCCGCATCGTCAACGAGGTCTTTCTCGACGAGGCCAAGTTCATCACCGTGACCTGCATGCAGTGCGACGAGCCCTGGTGCCTGAAAGCCTGTCCCAAGGGGGCGATTGCCAAGGACGCGGTTTCGGGGGTGGTGAGCGTCGACGAAGTGAAATGCGTCGGCTGCCGCACCTGCGTCAGCGCCTGCCCCTTCGGCATGATTACTTATCAGGAAAGCAGCCGCAAAGCCGACAAGTGCAACCTGTGCGCCGGCGATTTTCCCGAGTGCGTGACCTTCTGCCCGACCCGCTGCCTGACCTTCTCGGAAGAGGACAAGCCGCTGCGGGAGAAAGTTCTGCGTTTCGTCAACACCATGAAAGACGGCCAGGGGGAGGTGTAAGATGGGCAAGGGATGGATCGGCAAGGTGTTGCGCGTCAATCTGACGGCCGGTACTTTCGCCGTGGAAAAACTCAACGAAGCCTGGGCGCGGGAATATCTCGGCGGGCGCGGGCTGGCCTCGAAATATCTGTGCGAGGAAGTCGACCCCGGCGTCGATCCCCTGGGGCCGGAGAATAAGCTGATTTTCGCCGCCGGTCCCTTGACCGGCACCTACGGCGCCGCCAACGGCCGCTACATGGTGGTCACCAAGTCGCCCCTGTCCGGGACCATCGCCAGCTCCAATTCGGGGGGCTACTTTCCGAGTGAGCTGCGCTATGCCGGTTACGACCTGATTATTTTCGAAGGCAAATCGCCACGTCCGGTCTATCTGCAGATCCACAACCAGAACGTGAAACTGGCGGACGCTTCGCAGCTTTGGGGGGAGTCGACGGATCGTACCGAAGATCTCATCCGCGAGAAGTTCCACGGCGACGCCAAGGTTGCCTGCATCGGCCCGGCCGGGGAGCGCGGGGTGCTCTTCGCCAACATCATCAACGACAAGCATCGCGCCGCCGGGCGCAGCGGGGTCGGGGCGGTGATGGGGAGCAAGAACCTCAAGGCGGTGGCGGTGCGCGGCAACGGCGGGGTCGAAGTGGCTGATCCCCAGGGCTACCGGGCGGCGGCCCTCGACAGCTACGGGCTGCTGCGCAACAATCCCGTTTCGGGGCAGGGTTTGCCCGCCCTCGGCACGGCGGTGCTGGTCAATATCATCAACCAGAGCGGCGCCTTGCCGACCAACAACTTTCAGTTCGATACCTTTGCCGAGGCCGAGGCGATTTCCGGCGAAAAGCTGGCGGAAACCTACCTCAAGCGCAACAAGAGCTGTCTCGGCTGCGTCATCGGCTGCGGCCGGGTGACGCGCCTCTCCGGCGCCGTCTATCAGGGGAGCGGCGAGGGGCCGGAGTACGAAAGCATCTGGGCGCTGGGCGCGGCCTGCGGCGTTGCCGATCTGGCGGCGGTGACCAAGGCCAACTACCTGTGCAACGAGTACGGCATGGATACCATCACCGCCGGGGCGACGGTGGCCTGCGCCATGGAGCTTTTCGAAAATGGGCTGCTGAGCGAGGCCGAGGTGGGGATGCCGCTGCACTTCGGTGACGGCGCGGCCATGGTCAAGCTGATCGAGCTCACCGCCAAAAACGAGGGCTTCGGGCAAAAACTCGCCCTCGGTTCCTACCGCCTGGCGGAACTTTACGGCGCGCCGGAACTGTCGATGAGCGTCAAGAAGCTGGAATTTCCCGCCTACGACGGTCGGGGCCTGCAGGGAATGGCGTTGCAGTACGCCACCAGCAACCGGGGCGCCTGCCATGTGCGCGGCTATCTGGTCTCGCCGGAAATTCTCGGCCTGCCGGAGAAGCTCGATCCCCAGGCGATCGAGGGCAAGGCGAGCTGGACCAAGATCTTCCAGGATTTCACCGCCGTGGTCGACTCGGTCGGCGTCTGTCTTTTCACCACCTTCGCCATCGGCGCGCCGCAGGTGACGCGCCTGCTCAACGCCGCCACCGGCCTGACCCTCGACGAAGAAGCTCTGCTGGTTGTCGGCGACCGCATCTGGAACCTGGAGCGGCAGTTCAACCTCAAGGCCGGAGTCGACCCGAGCCAGGACACCCTGCCGAAACGCCTGCTCGACGAACCGATCCCCGATGGCCCGCTGCAGGGGGCGACGGCACGGCTCGGTGAGATGCTCCCCGAGTACTACCGCTTGCGAGGCTGGAGCGCCGAGGGGATCCCCGGCGAGGAAAAACTCAAGGCCCTCGGGCTGATCTGACAACAGCAATGATGCCCCTCCCTGGGTCGGGAGGGGCTTTATAAGGCGGGTTTCATGGCGGATTATTTTGATATCGTCATCGTCGGCAACAGCGCCGCCGGCTTGCAGGCCTTGCGCGTTCTGCGCAAGCATGACCGCGCGCGTTCCATCCTGCTGGTCGACCGCGAGGACCGCCCCGCCTATTCGCGGGTGCTCACCCCCTATTTCATTGGCGGCAAGACCGAACGGGAGAACCTCTTCATCGTCGATCAGGCCTTCTACCGGGAGCTCGGCATCACCACCCGCTTCGGCCGGACGGCGACGGCCCTTGACGTCGACGGCCACACCCTGACCCTCGATGACGGCGCCGAGATCTCATTCGGCCAACTGCTCCTCGCCGTCGGCAGCGAGGCCCGGCCCCTGGCGGTTCAGTCCGGGCGGGTCTCGGTGCTGCGCCATCTCGACGACGGTGACCGGCTGGCCCGTTTTCTCCCCGGTACCCGCGCCATCGCCGCCCTCGGCGCCGGACTGGTGAGCCTGCCCCTGCTTTCCCACGCCCCGGCGGAAACGGAAAAACACCTGATCGTCGGCTCGGGCCGGATTTTCAGCCGCCTGCTCGACGCCGAATCCGCCCAATTCCTCGAAGAGCGTTTCGTCGCCGCCGGGTTGCGGCTGCACAAGCGGGACGACATCGCCGAGTTGAGGGATGACGACCGCCTTGCCCTCACCCTGAACTCGGGCAAGAACCTGACCGTCGATCTGCTCATCGTCGGCAAGGGGGTCCAGCCCAATACCGATCTGGCACGGCGGGCGGGATTGGCGGTGGGGGACGGCATCCGCGTCGACGCTTGCTGCCGCGCCGGACATCCCCACATCTACGCCGCCGGCGACTGCGCCGAAGGGGCGGATTTCGTCACCGGCGAGCCGACGGTGCAGGGCAACTGGCTGACCGCCGTCGAACAGGGGGAGGTCGCCGCCCTGAACATGCTCGGCCGCGACTGCCGCTACGAGGGGAGTTTGAAAAACAACATCAGCGAGATCTTCGGCACCGATTTGGCGGTGGTGGGCTACTGCGGCGACGACGCCCCGGCCGTCCGAGTCTTTTGTGACGGCGCGAATGGCCGTTACCGCAAGCTCTTTCTCGACGGGCAGAAGCGCCTGCTCGGCGCCGTCCTCGTCGGCGACAGCAACGACGCCGGGGTCTACTATCATCTGGTGAAATCCCGCGCCCCCTTCCCCGAAGCCGCCCGCCTTTCCGGCACCAACCGCTACGCCGAATTGGTCCGGGACTGGTAA